>JAFGKP010000122.1 GCA_016928455.1 Methanomicrobia archaeon | reverse complement strand
GCGTAACAAATCCCGCTGCTGGTGTTATCGCAACGAGTCCTGCGATAGCGCCACTTACCACACCCAGCGAGCTTGGTTTTCCCTGTAACCAGTTTGCAGCCATCCAGCCAATGGCTCCTGCTGCAGCGGACGTGTTGGTGACGACGAATGCATTGGCTGCGAGGCCGTTCGCAGCCAGCGCGCTACCGCCATTGAAACCAAACCATCCGAACCAGAGCAAAGCTGCTCCAAGAAGCGTCAGCGGGATATTATGCGGGCCCATCGGCTCCTCTCCAAATCCGCGCCGCTTGCCGATCACCAGTGCCAGAGCCAGAGCCGAAAAACCCGAGCTAATGTGAACCACGGTGCCTCCAGCGAAATCTAACGCACCCAGTTCAGCAAGCCATCCGCCTCCCCAAACCCAATGAGCGAGTGGATCGTAAATGAGCGTTGTCCACAGCAGCCCAAAGACAATGAATGCGCTTATCTTCACTCGTTCAGCCATTGTGCTGGTAAGAATAGCAAGCGTCACCACAGCAAAGGCGAGCTGGAACGCCATGAATGCTAGGTGCGGAACAGTCAAATCTCCGGCGTCCATGCCGACATTCCGCAGTCCCAGATACTCAAGGTTGCCGATAAATCCCGCTATGTCAGAGCCGAAGGACAAACTGTAGCCTACGAGTACCCACTGAATACTGATCAACGCGAGCGCTACAAACGAGAGTGAAAGCATTGCGATGACATTTTTCTTCCGGACCATCCCACCGTAGAATAGCCCGACACCCGGGGTCATCAACATCACCAAAGCGGTCGAGACGAGTATCCACGCCGTATCTCCACTGTCCAGCATATTTACCCTGTTTCACCTCCCTCCGTGGACATGCCTGGGTCGTAACCCCCTCCCCACTTTTCCGAACATGATTCCCCTGTCATTTCCGAGACGGCAATCCTGACCGATACTACTGTAACCATTCGTCTTGTCGGTGCGTTTACTCTGCCCATGTTTCTTTCTTTCTCCTCCTATTCTATGGTATTTTACGGTAGTTAAATGCCCTTTTAAAGGGTATTTGAGAACTCAGCATAAAAGTTAAGATGCAATCTTACAGGCTGTAGCACGTAAACTTGTATAGTTCGCACGCCTTTAGGGTAACTATCACACTAATTATGAATAGTTATGAACTGTTAAATTTGTATAGAGAATTTACTTTACTGGTCCTTTATGCTTTTTTATCGTAGTTTCTCAGTTCGTTAGCCGTTAACGTTTCACTGGATTATCACCTATTATTTCAGGAATTTATAAACTACTAGTAAGAAAAATGCCGCCAGGGTAAGATCAGCCTTTTAACAGCGCTTTACAGCAGCCGCGAGTTCTTAACGTATTTACTGTGTTTCAAGCGTATTCTAACAGCATAAAAAATAAAAGAGCGGGCGAGTGCCCGCTCACAACGCCTCCTCGCCTTGCTCGCCCGTTCTCACCCTGATAACTTCTTCGATCGGCATCACAAAGATCATGCCATCGCCGAAATTACCCGTGTATGCGCTTTCTCTGATGGCCTTCACGGCCGTTTTGACATCCTTGTCCTTGACCACGACATTCAGCTTGAGCTTCGGGAGCATATCCACCGTGTATGACGTAGCACGCCATTGTAGTGTTACCCCTTTTTGCTGGCCGCGGCCTTTCACTTCCGCTACGTTCAACCCCGTGATACCAATCTTCTCGAGCGCCGACTTGACTTCATCGAGCTTCTCCTCCCGTATGATCGCTTCTATCTTTTTCATCCTCGCTACCTCCAGCTGTCCATCGGCCCCGGATAGCTCGGCGTGCCGTGCTCACTGATGTCCAGGCCTACCACTTCCTCTTCTCTAGATACCCGTAGCCCTATCGCGTACTTTATTACGGCGAATATGAGTAGCCCGAGTCCGAATGCCCAGAGGACTACTACTGCCGCACTGATCGCTTGCGCCACGAACTGCCCGGTGTTGCCGGCGATAAGACCGCTCACACCGCCGTAGGTGCCGTCTGCGAAGATACCGACTGCGAGTAGCCCCCAGAGGCCGTTGACGCCGTGTACCGAGACGGCGCCGACGGGATCGTCGATCTTCAGCACCCATTCCACGAACCATATACTCGCCATTACCAGTAGACCTGCGATCGCACCGATGAGCACCGCGGCCCACGGCGGCACGTAGGCGCAGGGCGCAGTGATTGCGACGAGTCCTGCTAACGACCCGTTGCAGATGAGGAAGATGTTTGCCTTTCCCGTTCTGAAGAAGGTGGTATAGCAGGCCACGACGGCACCCGCAGCGCCCGCTAAGAAGGTGTTCACCGCGATCACCGCTATCCGCAGATCAGTGGCTGCGAGCGTGCTGCCCGGGTTGAACCCGAACCAGCCGAAGAAGAGGACGAAGGTTCCCAGAACGATATAGGTGACATTGTGTCCGGGTATGGCTACCGGAGTACCGTCCGTCCTGAATTTGCCGGTTCGAGGGCCCACGAGATACGCACCTGCCAGAGCAACGAAGCCGCCAACGGCGTGCACCACGCCCGACCCGGCGAAATCTCTGGCGCCCGCGCCAAAGGGGAGTGTCGAGAGCCAGCCACCACCCCAGACCCAGTGCCCGTAGATCGGATAGATCACCGCGGTCACGAGCACGGTGTAGACAAGATATGCCTGGAACTTTGTCCGGCCAGCCATCGCACCTGCCACGATTGTCGCCGCGGTTGCCGCGAACATTGCCTGGAAGAGCCAGACCATGCTCGTGGTCACATCGTACGCTTCTCCGGCAAGCAGCCAGCCGCTGTACCCGATAAGGGCGTTGCCAAGCTCCAGACCTGGCGCAACACCACTCCCACCGAACATCAACGCAAAGCCCACGACCAGGAAGAAGATCGCGCCCAGTGAGAAGTCCATGTAGCTCTTTGCGAGATAGTTCACGGTGTTCTTTGTCCGGATCGCACCGACACCGACGAGTGCAAATCCCGCCTGCATGAAGAAGACGAGAAACGCCGAGACGAGCACCCAGGTGAAGTTGATTGCGGTCTTTAAACCTTCCAGATCGCCCATGTAGGTACTCGCACCGCTTGGATCGCCGGCCATCACGCCCGGTACCAGTGCCCACAAGAAGGCACCTGCCACGAGTGTTCCTATTAGCACTACAATCCTCGGTCTTTTCGCGCTCTTTTCTATTACTTCTTTCATCTTACCTTTTAGGTACCTCCTGCATGACAATTACGAACACTATATAAATACAGTAGTTGAGAATTCAGCTTAACAATTAAGAAAAAATATTAAAAATATCTATTGTGGTTCATAAAAAGTACAAATATCTTTTTTTTTATAGTCGTCAACTTAGAATAACTATTATGAACAGTTATGAAAAACTCATCAGTAAGCTTTTAAAAGACCGATATTTACCGGTATCTAAACGACAATTTATACAAGATTCGTGAATATTAATTGTAATAGAAAGTGGCTGGTAACGTCGGCACTGCGATATTAAAGCGGACTTTATGTACGTGCATTAGTGCGCAGCAAGCTCTCGCACTTTCTGCAGATTCTCACTATCTCCCCGCCGGTCGTCAACCGGTGTTTCGAGGATAATCGGCAGCTTAATGATCCGCTCGTCGTGTAGAATCACCCGGAACCCGTCCTCACCAATATACCCAAGGCCGATATGTTCGTGACGATCAAGTTTGGAGCCGAGCCCGCCCTTTGCATCGTTGAGATGGATGAGCGTGAGCTGTTCAAGTCCTAACACGTCATCGAAGTGCTGCAGCGTTTTCTCCAGGTTCGCTTTGGTTCGCAGCTCATAGCCGGCAACAAAAGCGTGACAGGTATCGAAGCAGATGCCGATCCGGTCCTTCTGCTCGATCTGATCAATGATCCGGCGTATGTGCTCAAAGGTGCCGCCCATACTGTTCTTGGTGTCCGCGGTATTCTCCAGGAGCAACATGACGCCGTTCTCAACCTCACGGAATGCGGTGTTAATTGCCGAGACGATTTGTTGCAGTCCTTCCTCTTCACCCGAGCCCCGGTGACTTCCCAGGTGGGTGACGAGATACGGGATCTGAAGTTCACCGCACCGCTGCAATTCTGCGGTGACCGCTTCTATAGACTTGTCATAGACCTCGCCGGGCGGTGCGGCGAGATTGGGTAAGTACGGCATGTGATCGACCGGTGGGTAGATGCCTGATTTCTCGAGCTTCTCCACAAAACGGCTGGCTTCCTTATCGCTGAGCGGCTTGATCTTCCACCCACGGGGGTTGCGCGAGAAGATCTGGAAGGTATCACAGCCCTTCTCCTGTGCCCGATCCACGGCCTTATCGATCGAGCCTGCGATTGAGACGTGCACGCCCACGTGGATCATCGACTGTTCTCTCCTGTAACGGTAGTAGCGATTCAGAGTAGATTAAGGGTTCGGTGGCTGCTCGGAACCCACCTAACCCAGGGCTCTTCAGCAACCGCTTCATTCACGAATCGAGCGCTCAACCCACTCCAGGTACTGTTCAGAGCCCGCTACAATCGGCAATACCAGTATCTCCGGCACCTCGTAACTGTGCACTTCCTCGATCCGCGCTAGTATGCGGTCTATCTTGCTCTTCGCGCTCTTTATGATGAGTAAGCACTCATTATCCGCGCAAAGTTCGCCCTTCCAGCGATAAAACGAGCGGACACCCGAAATGTTCACGCAGGCGGCCAGGCGTTCCGTTACGAGCAGCTTCGCTAGCTGCTCAGACTCCTCCTCACTCGTCGTGCAGAGGAGCACACAGAACTCCGAACTCATTGCTTTGAGCTCAACTCATCCAGAACCTCACGTGGCAGTTGCTTCGCGAGATCGATCTTCTTCACACACGCGGTCTTTATCCCGCGCTTCTTCGCCGCCTCGCGCAGGTCCTTCGCCGCGATCCGTTTCACCAGTGCCTCTAACTCCTCTCCCATCTCTTCCGTCACCTCCTTCCCGTATTCCTTTGGTATCTATAACAATTGTGATCTCTCTCTATAAGGACTACGCTCATAGGGTCGGGCTATGATGCCCAGTGTGCGGTCATATTCCCGTGTGTGGTGATGCTTATCGGCAAGGCGGCGTTCTTCGCGCGCGCCGATACCCTGCACCATCCATGCGGGCTCATTCTCATCCTCGTCGGTGCCTATTTCTTTCTTGAATTTGTGTAAGATCCGGTGGTGATTCAATGAACCACAACCAAATCAGCCATGGTCTTTAAATCATAACAATCGTTATAGTTATTTATTGTACTCATCGCAACAGAGCGGAGGTGTGTGCTATGTGCAGTGCAGGTGGAGGCGATTTCAACCTCGATATTGAGCAGTTAAAAGTTGAGCGCTACAAGTGCAACGACTGCGGCAACAAGTTCGATTCGCTGGGCGAGAAGGTCGTATGCCCCTCATGCTGGTCTGAGAACGTAATCAAGGACTAACTACGGGAGATTGCGCGGATTGTAGGTTGGTGTCGGTGTGCGTTACGTGTGGGTCGCGTTAGAGGGCGAAGCGGATGAAGCAGGATTTGAGCAGTCTTCTGGTCGATCTGAGCGTGATCCATAAAGATTTCAAGCTCATTCACGCGCGTGAGATCGAGGTGGCAGAATGGGTGCGCTGGAAGTGCAGATACGGCTGTAAGGCCTATGGCAAGCATCTGGGCTGCCCGCCCTATACGCCTGCGGTCGAGGAGACGCGGAAGCTGGTACAGTGCTATGAGCGCGCGATCGTCGTGCGCGTGGAAGCCCGTCCGAACCGCAGTGTGCCCCCATCAAGCATCCACCACCACTTATGGGATTCGATCAAGCAGCTCCATGATACGATCTTTGCGCTCGAGCGGCAGGCCTTCCTGGCCGGGTATTACAAGGCCTTTACACTGGGCGGGCTCCCCTGCTCCTATTGCGACGATTGCCTGCCAGAACGGCCGGACGTTCGGCTGGATCATGCGACGAAGCGCTTTTGCCTGCACCAGGACCGGATGCGGCCCTCGATGGAGGCTGTCGGGATTGACGCGTTCGCCACCGTGCGGCGCGCCGGCTATGAGGTTGAGGTGCTCACTTCGCCCGAGCAACCCGTTATCCTGTTCGGATTGGTATTGCTGGAATGAACAGCAGGGTTGGAGAGAACCTCACGTCCCTTGTGGGTGCACTTGTGAATGCACACTTGCGGATGGGCCACAGGCCGACCAACCTGTCGTAAACAGGGATTTAGGATCCCACCCGTTCGGGTGTGGGGGAACGATTACGATCGTCCCGGCCTCCGCGCTCAAGGCCGCCAACGGCATCTGCTCAATGGTGGAGCGAAGTGCGGGCTCGTCGAATGAGGTGATGTAACTGTTTCATCATCCGCACCTGATTGTCGCGCCGTTACTGTCGCTTCGCCGTTCGTTCGCTTCTCAGCCGCTCGATCACGTCCGGTCCTTTAATCTTCAGAACGAACGCGCCATGGCAGGGCTTCACGTACGGGAAAATAACGTCATCGCCTTCCACACCCACGAAAATTGGTGGATTACCGATTAAATAGATCTCAAACAGTTGATAACCGGGCTCTACTTCGTATACCTCTTTGCACGTGCTCAGGATGAATTCCCGGCACTCTTTAAACGAGACCCGTGATTGCAGGATCTTATAGTCCATTAATTCTATACAGCCCATCGTTCTGTCTCCTCGAATAATGCGTCTATTCGCTGCTTAGCTGACTGTGGATTATGCACCGCCTTTGCCACGAGCTTCTCGCACTCGCAGTCGATCTCAGCGGCGAGCGCTTCAGCATCGTGACCGAGCACGAGTGCAACGAGTTTTGCCCCGGAGATGTGGCGAACGGTAGCGAGATAGGAAACGCCAGCATCATTATGCACCACCACAGCACACAAATCGATGGCTATGCGCTTCTCCACCAGCGCTTTGATACAGGAATCTAAGTCGAGCAGGTGCTGTTTGTCCACGTAGTACCCGTGCGGGTCCGCGACGGTGAGGAGCTGGAGCGCAGTGGGTGTTCCCGCGACGGACACCTCCAGGCCCGCGTCCTTGAGCCTGCTGGCGAGGTACAGTGCAATGCCCGTCTGGATCGGGAGTTCTGGACAACCGAGCAGAATGAGTGCTTTTTTACGCATCGTCCTCTTCTAGTATCTTTTTATCCACATAAAGCTTCGAGCACCTGCTCGCGCTTCACAGGCGATCAGATGGGGACGGTATTTCCAAAGCACGTCTCGGAATGTACGAAAGTTCCCGCATTCAAAAGTTATCGGAAAACAGGGCTCCGTAGTGGGTTTGGAAAGAACCTATTACGTATAAGTACTATCTCTGGGTATGACTCAAAGACCTGAAACGGGAAAAGGAATGTGGTGGTTGGGTTTCCTGGGTTTCTTAGGATTCCAGGGTTTTCTGGCGTTTGCGTTACATGAACCCTGGCTGCTGTTTAACTTCTGCCTGTTTGCTCTCTTTTCATATTTCCGGTATCTTCGCGAGGAACTAAAATATCTGGGCATTCTTGGGGTATTCGGTTTGGTTATAGCAATTCTTGGAGTTCTCAGACTAATCGCCGTGTAGAAGACACTGCTGATGTTCTTCCGCTTCAGATCAATTTTATCCCTCCTGCCCTACCGCGCGGTCGTCACAGTGCCGCGATGTTCGATCTGTGAACGGATTCCCTGTAATCGGTATTCATTCGATCCCTGCGGAGCCAGGAGAAGAGATCAGTATGAATAAGAAGCGGAATACCCACTAGGCGGATAGGAAGAACTGCGTTTCTGCTGCTTGAGTCCCTTAATTGTGAGTATTTTACTTGCCCTTTGGTAAGAGCCCCTCAAAGGTCTTCGTTACGTCCCCTAATAGCTTTTTCTCCTCTGCACTCAGATTAGGCGATACCTGCAGACCCTTCAAAATGCCAATTGCCTCAATGGTCTTATTGGTCTGCTCTACCGGTGTTACCTTCTCAGTTGCTTTCTTCGCTCGCTTCGTCGCACGCTTGTGCTTCATCCTGACATGCCGCGCTAAATCAAGGGGCTTATCAAAGACTTCGCTACAATACTTGCATTTATATTTTGCCATGATGACTGAAATACAGTTGCTCTATTTAAAGGTTTCGATTGTGATGGATTATCCTCGTTATTAAGTTATCAAAAAACCATACTTGAGATGCGGCAATGCCCTCAGAATACCAAGCGTTGCTTGTGATGAACATAAACAGCTTCCTGTTGAAAGGCGGCGAGGAAGGCACATCCTCAATGCCCGAGTACAACCATATATCGCCACCTGCGCCTCGGCGAAGACTTCACGATGAGTTGGAGAGCCGCGTTTAAATTGATTTTGGCAACCGTGGCAGCAGCTATGCTCCTCGCTCCGCGCGTATCGCGCAAGCCCGGCTTCACTTAGTATAGCCGCAGCTGCAGCATCCGCATCCACGTCCCTGGATCGCCTTATAGTACTCAAAGCACTCGCGACAGACCTCACGTCCGTAGAGCATCAGAGGATCTTCAGTTTCCGTGCCGCACAGTTCACATTTAACCATTTTCCCACACCTCCTTTAAATCGCACCCACTCACTGCATACCCCTAAAGTCATTTACGCGGACGACACCCTTAACGTCAGGGATGCGCTCCCTTAGGGTCGCCTCGACGAAATTCACCAGCGTGTATTGACTCATGGGGCAGCCCGCACAGGCGCCCTGCAACTTCACTTTGACGATACCGTCATCCACGCCCACCAGCTCGATACTACCGCCCTCCATCATAAGGAGCGGTTTGATCTCTTTCTCGATGACCTCTTTCACCTTTTCAATCATTGCTCTTCATGTAATATTATAACGATCGTTATATAAAAAGATTGGAACCGAAGGCCAGAAAGCGAGCACTGAGGATTACCATTGACGGCTGGGAAGCGCTGATACAGCTCGGACAAGAGGTACGAGCAGGGGTATTCTCGTGGATGCGAAGCACTGTCAGAATGCGTTTCGGGCCTGCGAGTACCCGATCACAATCGAAGACGCTCGTGCCGATCATGAGCGCGAAAAGGTGCTATCCGAAGACGAGATATAGTCCAAGCGCGACGAAGAGGAGTCCTATTACCTCGCGTAAAAGCCGTTCGAGCTTATACACGTTCTTAACGTGCTTGTTCATTTCCTGCACGCCGAGGAAGAAGAATAGGGAGAAGATGAGCACGGGAATGCCGGTTCCGAGCCCGTAGATTGCTGGAAGGATAAGTCCTGAGTCAGAGGCGAGCCCGAGCGGTATCAGCGCACCAAAGAACAGCACGGCGCTGTAAGGACAAAAGGCGAGCGCGAAGAGCACTCCGAGGAGGAATGCACCGACCAGGCCGAATCTCGCGGCCTTCTGGCCGAGCCGCTCAGTAAGACCACCGCTACCAAACGTCAGATTAAGACGGATCAGTCCGATCATAACCAGCCCGGTAACAATCATCACCATGCCTAAGATCGTGCCGTGAATCCCCTGAAGCGCGAGCGAAACATCAATCACATTCATGCCGAGCACTAGGATACCCACACCCATTACCGAGTAAGCGACGATGCGGCCCAGCGTGTACGTGAGCCCCGTGAAGGGCGTGTGACGCGGATTCTTCACGTCACGAGAAATATACGCGATGGCCGCGATATTAGTGGCGAGCGGGCAGGGACTGATAGAGGTCATGACGCCGAGCAGGAACGCGACGAGGAGGACGAAATCCGAATTCGCGATCACATCGTTGAGAAGAGCATCAAACATCTCCCTCACCTGCCAGGAGCGCATCCAGCTTGGCTTTGAAGACGGTCATGTACTCCTCCTTATCGCCGATATAGCCCCACATGTCGTTCGCAACGTGTATTTCCTCTTTGCCGTTGCGTACGATCGTAATGAAGAGCGAGGAGCCCGTCACCCCGTACTCCCATACTAAATCCTCATTTTTAGGATCCTGGTAGTTCACCGTCTCGTAGGTGATTTTGCCCGCGGCGTATTCTTCTGGAAAGTATACTTCGATTGTCTCTTTCGCGTAGTTACCGAGGAGTGTGCACGAACGACAGGGTCGCGCGGGCTCGAATTTTATCACTTTGATCGTGTCCGGTACCGCTTTGGCAGTGGTAGGTGTCGTGGTGAGGGCGGGTGTTGTCGTGGTCGTTGGGTTGTTCTTTGCGGCATTATCAGATTCCGAGTCCGGTGCGATACAGCCGCAGACGAGGAGCAGGAGCAGCACGCCGGTCAGGATGATGCCGGTCGCGCAGGTTAGCTTGAACGGGCCGGTCATTCCTGCAGCCATTGTTTGAAATCATCCCTACTCGGTATTCTGCCGCTCGCCCGTACCCGTCCGTCGATAACGACCGCGGGTGTTATCATAATACCGTAGCGCAGTATCTCGTCGAAATCCTCCACCTTTTCCAGCCGCACATTAATGCTGAGTTCCGCAATCGCACGCTGCGCATTCGCGTACACCGTCCGGCATTTGGGGCAGCCGGGGCCCAGAATTTTTATCTCCATGCTTACTCACGTCTCACCTCCTGCAATCCAGGCTTTTAATCGCGTCCACACCGCCGAGTACTGCCCGTCCGAATTCCGTGAGGTGATAGATCAGAAAGTTACCCTCTTGCGTGTACTCCACAAGCCCGGCATCTTTCAGCACCTTCAAATGGTACGAGAGCCGGGAGTATTCACAGTCCAGGAGCTCCACGAAAACACAGACACAGAGATCAGAGACGCGTAACGCCTTCAAGATCCGCAGCCGGAGCGGGTCTGCAAGCGCTTTAAATACCGCGACGGGTGTGCCCACATCCAGTGTTATCGCCTCTTTAACCCGCTCTAACGTCTCCGGAGCAATCTCATATGAAGCGGGAATATTGCAGCTATAGCCGTGGCTGCATGCTACTGGCCGCTTCTTTTTGTGTGGTGCGACTTCCGTCTCAGTCTCTTCTGATGCGCTCATTGTTCTTTTACCACTCTCCCGGGAAGCGTTTACCCTTCATATCTTTGAGCCGTCCGCTCTTCATCCCAAACGGTATTTCAAGATTATTTGAAATTGATACATAAAAAGCTGGAGCGCCTTCCTGCCCCGCGGCAACGCATCATCCCTGCAGTGACCCTATCTATGATTGAGAGAAGGAAGGAACCTCCGGGCGAGCGTGAAGAAGCTTCACATCCAGTTAAAACCGCTTCGGCAGTGCTCGTTCATGCAGCTTCAGAGCAAGGAGCAGGAAGAATGCGGAAAAGGCGAGCAAAGCCGCGAAATCCACGTGGACCGGGTAATAGGCATAGCCCTGCAGTGCATATCGCGCCAGATCAGTGAAATAGGTCAGTGGCGAGAGCGAGGCTACCGCGACACCCCAGCCCGGCATCTGCTCGACCGGGATGAAGATACCACTGATGAAGATTACCGGGAACTTCACGAACGTGGAGAGCATCATGATGTTGGAGACCAGGCTCGTCGGCGGTGTGGAGAAGAGCAAGCCAAGCGAGGAGAAACAGAACGCGGCGAGGATGATCGCGGTGAGTAAGATGATCGGGCTCCGCACGCCAACACCGAGCGCGACGCCCACGGCAACGGGCACGGCCGAGATGCAGACGCCGAAGATGAAACTGGCGAGGATATCGCCCAGTATCAGGGTTCGCACGGAGATAGGGCAGGAGATGAGCCGCTCAAGCGTCCTCATCTGCGTCTCCCACGGCATGATCACCGGCGAGACCGAGGTAGCGGTGAAGAAGAGGGTCATGGCCATGAGCCCGGGTATGAGGAACGCCGCGGGCAAGTTGCGGCCGATGGTGAAGGCGAGGAAGAGGAAGAGCGGGAACAATACGCCGAAGATGACCACGGGCCCCTTGAGGTAGTAGAGCTGGATGTCCTTCTTGGTGATCGCCCAGACCTTCGCACTCATTCGGGTGCGCCTCCCGTCAGTTTCACGAAGACGTCCTCCAGCGAGGGAGACTGAACGTTCACGCTGATAAGCTTCAATCCGTTACGTGTGGCGAACCCCATGATCGAGCTGATCACCTCGTGCGGCTCAGTGGTATACAGCCGGTAGGCATCACCTATGCGCTCGGCACCGGGTGGCGTGCTGCTGGGTGTTTTGTCGAAGCTGAACTCGACGGTTACCGTACCACCGATCCGGTGCCGCAGGATCTCAGGGCTTTCAAGGGCCACCATCTGACCGCGGTTGATGATTCCCACGCGATCGCAGAGCATGCTCACCTCCTGCATGTTATGGGACGTGAGGAAGACCGTCCGGCCCTCATCCCTGAGCGCCCGTATCTTCTGCCTGATCGCTCGAGCGCTCTGGACATCGAGGCCGCTCGTCGGCTCGTCGAGAAAGAGCACCTCCGGGTTACTCACGAGCGCCATTGCGAGCATGAGCCGCTGCTTCATCCCCTTCGAGAAGCCCTTTACCTTGCTCGCTCGCCGCTCATAGAGCCCAAATTCCGTGAGCAGGCGGGCTGCTCGCTGCTCACCGTCGCGTCGTGGGATGCCATAGAGCGACGCGATGAGCATGAGGTTGCCCCAGGCGGTTAGATCACCATAGGCATTCGCCGTCTCGGGCACCACGCCCAGTACGGCCTTCGCCTTCACCAGATCCGTTTTGAGGTCATGCCCCCGTACCCGAGCCTCGCCGGCATCCGGCTTGAGCACGCCGGTGAGCATGCGTACCGTGGTCGTCTTACCCGCGCCATTGGGCCCGAGGAAGCCGAAGATCTCGCCCTGATGCACGGTAAAAGTAACGCGATTTACGGCGGTAAGCCCGTTGAAACTCTTGCTCAGATCCTTCACTTCGATCGCTTCCATCTGCACCCTCCCTCATCCCGCAGCTCGATCCATATCGTTAATAAATATGTTTCTTATCTCTTAGTGGCGCTTAGTAGCGGCGAACTCACCGACACAGTGGTATTACGGCGCCTGGGGTTAGAGAATGCCAGGAAACATCGCACCACCGATCCCAAGCATCACTACACATACGATGAGCACGCGGCGCAAGCCTGCAACTCAACCAAAGAACCCCCGTGTGCGTTTACACAACCAGACGAGGAAGAGCATGATCGGCACTTCCGTGAGCACACCGACGACGGTCGCGAGCGCGGCGCCGGAATTCAACCCGAATAAGGTGGTGGCGACGGCGATCGCAACCTCGAAGTGGTTGCTGCCCGCGATGATCGCAGTGGGCGCGGCATCCTCATACCCCAATTTGAGGGGCTTCGCGATGAGATACGTAATCGCGAAGACAACGAGAATATTCACGAAGATGCCGACCGTGATCATACCGATAATGGCAGGCAGCTCGACGATTGTCTCACCCTGGTAGGTGAAGAGCACGATGAGCGTGATCAGGAGCGCAATGATCGAGGTCTTCCCCAGACACGGACAAAATCGGCTCTCAAACCAGTCCATTCCTTTCCGCTTAATCGCCTGGTCCCGGGTTATCCAGCCCGCGACCAGCGGGGTGCAGATGTAAATGATCACCGCAAGCGCGATGGTCGCCCACGGCACCTGGATCCCGGAGACGCCGATAAGAACGGTTGCGAGCGGCGCGTAGAGGACGACCATCGTGAGCGAGTTGATCGCGGTCATCACGAGCGTGTGCGCCATGTTCCCCTTCGCGAGGTAGCTCCAGACGAGGACCATCGCGGTACAGGGCGCGACACCGAGCAGGATCAGACCAGCGACATACTGCTGAATGAGCGGTATCTCACCGAGCGGCGTGAGTGTGGAGCCTTGCGGTAGGTACGGTGCAAATACAACCGTGAGGAAGAGCCAGGCGAAGAAGGCCATGGTGAACGGCTTGATCGCCCAGTTCATGAACAGGGTAGTGGCAATCGGTTTTGGCGTATAGATCGCCTTCTTCACCTCGCCAAAGCTGATCTGGACCATGATGGGGTAGATCATGGCAAAGAGGCAGATCGCAATGGGTATAGAGATATGTGCCACCTCCAGAAGTGCGAGATACTCCGCGAGCTGCGGATATACTCTGCCGAGCAGTGTGCCTGCAAGGATGCAGAGGATCACCCAGACGTAGAGGTATTTCTCCCAGATGCCCAGTTTCCGCTCCTTCTGTTCCATAGCTCACGGTTCGCTCAGCTCTTTCTCACACTCGAAGCAATAGTCCTTCGGTATATTGCATGAAAACGATTTCCCGCATCGTTTGCACGTTATTGTGTACAGAGCAAAGTTCTTCTTCTTTCCCACCCTCGCCTGCCCCATTGCGTAGTGGAGGCATGGACACGGTCCTTCCGTCTGCGTCGTAGCAGTCGTCTCTGCCACTACAGATTCATCCGATCGTGCCGAGAGCCAACCGTTTATTTCCTCCTTTGTGGGAACCCTGCCCGTAGACTTGAGTTTCCCGTTGACAAAGACACCGGGTGTTACCATCACGCCGCGGTTTACCACTTCGGCAACATCAGCGACCTCGACAACTTCGGCATCCAGGTGCAATTCCTGAATGACGCGCATTATCACCTTTTTTGTTGCTCTGCATTTCGCACAGCCCGCACCCAGTACTTCGATCTTCATTCCCGCTCGTTTCGCCACGCCGCGGTTTCTCTTCCTCTGCCTCTCGCGTCCCTAAGCCAGACCCGCCCGTACCTTCTCGATGGCGGCCCTCACCTCGTCTGTGGTCGGCACGGCACCCAGTTTCATCACTTTACCGTCTATCACCAGTGCGGGTGGGAGTGAGATGCCGAGTTCCATAGCCTCCCGGGACATCACATCCTTCTTCACCACGTCCGCATCCACGCCAAGCTCCTTGACCGCCTTCCGTGCATTCTTCAGACTGGCCTTGCACCTCGCGCAGGAGGGCTCAGGCCCGAATATCTCGATTCTCATCTCGCTACCTCCTTTCTTCTCTCTCCTTCAATCACTCTGCACCTATAACCCGAAACCGGTCGCCATGTAGATAAGGCCAGCCACCGTCGCAGTGAGCACGGCAAGCAGCGCGTAGCTGAGCACCGTTCGCCAGCCGATCAATCGTGAAACGCCGAGCATCGAGGGTATTGAGGCCATCGGACCGCCGATCAGGAATGCGAGCGCTGCCGGTACGGACATGCCCAGAGCCAGTAAGCTCTTGATCAGAAAGACCTCAACGAGCGTGGGCGTATAGAACGGCACGCCGATCACCGCACCGAGCATGACACCCTTAACACCGGTGAGATAGCTCGAGACGAGTTCGTAGGGCAGAAAAGCCTCGATATAGCTCACTACCGCAACGCCGACCAGGAGAAGCGGCAGCACGGATTTCACGAGGAAAAACGCCTCTGTGAGCGCCTTCCATGATTTCGCTGCGAACCCCAGGTGCTCATCAACCGCAGCCAATTCACGGCGCTGGTACCGCTCTTCCACCGCTTTCGCCCAGGGCGTCTTCGCCACGAGCCAGCCGATAGAGACTGCGCCGAGGAAGGAGAAGACCAGCCGCGCGACCGCGATCTTCCATGAGATCAAGTCTATCGTGAAGATCAGCGCCATCAGATTCGCCGCTGGTGCCATAAGCAGGAAGGTGAGCGCGGGACCAATTCCCGCACCGGCCATCAGGAGGCCACCAAAAATCGGGATCATGGCACAGGAGCAGACCGCGAAGATCGGCGCGCAGGCAGCGGCAAAGAGATACGAGCTCTTTTTGGCGCTGCTCAAGTACTTCAGCATCGCTGCCCGGGGCACAAAGGCTGAGAAGATACCGCCGAGCATGAACGCAAAGACGAACGCGCCCCAGGCACGGGTCAGATAACTCGCGATGTAGGCTAGCGGGATCGCCCAGATCGGATAGGTGCTGAGCTGCCCGTACTGAAAGACCGGGAACAGCGGCACACCCGTTATCCGCGGATAGGCGAGCACGACAAACCCAAGCGCGGTAAGCGCCCAGGGAATGGCGACCTTGAGATATTTCGGCAGGTTCATATTTCAAATATATTTGAAATAGTGAGTATAAAAAGGTTCGTTATCCTGGTTCCCGAGAGATCAGCCCTACCACCAGCAGTGCGCAAACGGTGGCCGGTGATCCTATGAAGTTAGAGCACTACCGCCACGCATCCACTTGCGCGCGGTTTATAACAAATGCACTATTTAACGGCCCTGAATCCTTTTATTCTTTTGACGGGAAAGGTAGAGCTAGTGGACAATTTTAATGAAGCTCCCATGTGAAATCATTGTCTGGGAGGTCTTGCCCTGCATACGGGCGGCACTGGCGAAAGAATTGATCAACCGGGGCTGGTCACAGAGTGAGATTGGCCGAACACTGGGCATTACGCAAGCCGCGGTCTCGCAGTACACCTCGCGGAAACGGGGCTCAGGGCTCAAGTTCCCGCCCGACGCGAAGGATGAGATCAAGCACCTTGCGGACGATCTCGTACAGGGGACCGTTGATGATCTGGTGCTGCGCATCTGCAAGATTTGCCTGAAGGTCAGGAAGGACGAAGCGGTCTGCAATTTGGCGCTGTACAACCTCAAGGTATAAAGGACGACTGGAGCAGATTCCTGGCGAGGTATTTTGCGAGGGCGATGATCGTCACCATAGGTGGTGCACCGGGTGCCTTGGGGAGCACCGAGGCGTCGGCGGCGTAGAGCCCCTCGATCTCTGTTGCGAGCTCCGTATTAACCAGATCACCTATGCGGGCGGTGCCGCCGGGATGCGCGCCCCGGAGCGGCGTCGAAACAAAGGTTGACGTGTCTGCACCGGCCCGTTCTAACATCGTGCGTGCAATCGAAGCGCCTTCAGCGAGTAGCGCAGCATCGTGGGTCGTTACACGCTTTGTTATCTCATCTGCTACTGACCCTACCGCGTCATCCGGTATCTTGACCATCATCCCGAGGATATCCTCTGGTGCGACCGTGATACTGTTTGCCCTCAGCATTCGCAAGAGCTGGTTCGAGATATGCGGGTAGAGCACGAACTCGGAGCACTCGATCATTGCGTTCATCGGTACTTCGCTGTTCTGCCCTATTCCTTTTAGCACGCCGCCAATCGTCGTGAACGTGTCAACGAAGAGGTGTGACGAGATGGGCAGGCCTATCCGTTGCAGTAACCGCGGCGATTCCAGCGCGCCCGCAGCCAGCACGACGATATCTGCTTCGTAAAACTTGTCCCGGGTTTGTACACCGGCAATCGCGCCGTCTCTCACCACCAGATCAATCACCGGCGTGTTCGGAAGAATCTTTGCACCGTTCTGTCTCGCCTGCTCGAGGAACTCGAGCGCGGTCCATTTCGCGTTGTG
>JAFGKP010000121.1 GCA_016928455.1 Methanomicrobia archaeon | reverse complement strand
GTTAGGGCGCCAGACTCATAATCTGGAAGTCGCGGGTCCGAATCCCGCTCCCGGCATCCAAACTATTTTCTGTACCGCGGTTCTTTTTCAAGAGCAGAGGGTAGGTAACGCTATGCCGCGACGCACAAGTCTCTGGTTCCTTGATCGAAAGAAGATCGGCTTCAGAGCGGATGAAGTTGCGATCACGCGTGAGGATGAACTGCTGGTCCAGACGCTTTATTCAGGCATCAGCCACGGCACAGAGCGCTTGATCTATCGCGGCGAGGTGGCTGAGGGTCTTCAGCTCGATGCAGCGTTGACGCACTTCGAGGGGCAGTTTCCCTTCCCCGTGAAATACGGGTATTCAAACGTGGGGACGATCAAGGAAACGGGCACCAGAGTCACACAGTTTCGCAACGGTGATCGCGTTTTTGCGTTCGTGCCACATGAGACCACATACGTTATCCGCGAGTCGGAGGCGATACCACTGCCAGGTGGTGTGGATCCACGGTGCGGGATATTCATCCCGAGCCTGGAGACCGCGGTGAACGCTGTCCTGGATGCCACTATCAAATTGGGCGAGACCGTGGTGGTCTTCGGTCAGGGCGTCGTTGGTCTCTTCATCACGCAACTGATGCGCCGGGCGGGCGCGGGCACCATTGTCACGGTGGACGCACTGGCGTCAAGGAGGCGGTTATCTCTGCAGTTCGGTGCGGATTACGCATTCGAGCCCGCTACGGCGGATTTAGCGCGGACAGTTCAGGAGCAGACGAACGGCATGGGTGCCGACCTGATCGTTGAGGCGAGCGGCTCACCGTTGGCGCTGGATTCAGCACTGCCATTGGCTGCTTTTCAGGGGCAGGTCCTCGTTGTCTCCTGGTACGGGACGAAACGCGTTACGCTCGATCTGGGCGAGAGTTTTCACCGTAAGCGGCTAGCCATAAAGAGCTCTCAGGTCTCCTTCATTGACCCGGCCCTGAGCCCGCGGTGGAACAAGCAGCGGCGGATGGCACTCGTGCTCGGGCTCCTGGGTGAGCTGAACCAGCAGGTGTTGCTGGATGCGACGCGAATGGTTCCGTTCGAGGAGGCTGCGGCAGCGTATGCGGTAATCGATACGCATCCGGAGGAGGCGCTGCAGGTGGTGCTGAGCTATGTATGAGATCGGGATAGCGGCGGAGTTTGAGGCACGGCATTACTTAGTTGGCGATTTTGGGCCGGAGACGCACCTACACAAACATCACTATCGCGTACGGGTAACGGTAGCGGGCGAGGAGCTGGGTGCTGATGGAACGCTGTATGACATTGCCAAGCTTCAGAAATGGTTGCGAACGATTCTGTCAGAGCTTGAAGATCAGACGCTGAACGAGGTCCCGGGATTGCAGGGCGTGAACCCAACGGTGGAGCACGTCAGCCGGTATCTGCATGAGCGCTTCACGGAAAGCCTCGAAGCAGAACGCGGAGCGGATCGAATTAAGGGTGTGAAGGTCACGGTCTGGGAATCACCCACGGCGTTCTCCTCTTATCGCCGTTAACACGGTGAAGATCTGCTTACCGCATTCATCCCAGGTGTTCAGGTTCCGCGTTTTTTCGTCACTGCTGCGACCGCATCGCGCGCGGCGTGCAGGATCGGCCGCGAGTTTCTGGATGGCCTCGGCGAGCGATGAAACGTCGTTTGGCGGGACAAGGAAGCCGTTCTCACCGTCAGTGACGAGTTCGGGTATACCGCCGCAGCGTGTGGCAACGATCGGCAGTCCAAATGCCATCGCCTCGGCAACCACGATTCCAAACGCTTCGCAGTGAGAGGGTAGCACGAGGATGTCTGCGTCCGCGTAGAAGCGTGCGAGCTTATCGGGCGGCTGCTGCCCGTGGAAGCGCACACGGGTCTCGAGCCCATAACGAGCCA
This sequence comes from Methanomicrobia archaeon, assembly GCA_016928455.1. Taxonomy (GTDB): domain Archaea; phylum Halobacteriota; class Syntropharchaeia; order Alkanophagales; family Methanospirareceae; genus JACGMN01. The sequence goes on along the minus strand of JAFGKP010000121.1, from coordinate 21,881 downwards.
CGCTTGCCTTGAGTCTCTGCGAATATCGTAGATCACGGTGCTCGTCGCCGACGATGTCCAGGGTAAGAGCCGGGTCGCTCAGGCGCGCAAGCGCTTCGATGAGCATATCCAGGCCTTTCAGCGGCGTGATGTTCGCGACGGTCAGGAGTTTCAGGGCGATGCGATCGCGTGCCGGACGTGGTGCAGATGCCCAGGTAGTATTGGAGAAGGGGAGATCATAGCCGGGATGGCTCACGGTAATTATGGAACCAGGAATCCCTACGGCTTCGAGTTCTGCTCTGGTGTAATGGCTGTTGGCAATGATGCGATCGGCGGTTTTGAGCAGTTGCATCTCGATGAATTTGACGTAACGCGCTTTCAGGCTGTTCTTAGCAGCCTTCCACCAGAGCATATGCACGATGACGACGATCTTCGTCTGCGTCCCGAATTTAAGCCAGTGATTGAAGAGGAAGAGCGCGGGATGCGCCATCTCGTCCTCCACTACAACGTCGTATTGCCGTCGCGGGAATCGGAAGCAGAGCACAATGTTGGAGCAGAGCTGTAGCAGATAGGGAAAGGGAAGCGCTGGAATACTGAGCACTTCGGTCTCCGTATCGTGAGCACGGAGATACTCGACCGCTTTGCGCATGTAGAGATAGCCGCCGGTCAAAGCGTCAATGTTCCCGAGAACGATCGTTGCTATTCTCATCTGTTTTCTATCCGGGATGCTCAGCGTGCCCGAGCACCGCTTCGAGTGCGATTCCCTGCCCCAGACGCTCGCCGAGCAGATAGAGTGGTTGTGAAAGCATAGTCGTGATCAGCGCTTTTCCCGTGAGCTCAGGTAATGCCAGCTTCCGCCACTCCTGGGTGCCCGCGCGGATTACAAGCTCTTTCACCTCAAACCCGACACGATCACACGCTATCCGCAGCGTTTGTCCGGAAAATCCAACCAGATGGTAGGGGTATGCAAAAGGGCTCAAAACCGGTGAGGTTCCGAGACAAAGCGCTTTCGAGACGGTGCCACTGACCCGGGAGACGAGGGCCGCCTGGTTCGTCACGGTGATGAAGAGCACCCCCTGAGGGCTCAGTATCCGTCGGAGTTCCCGGAGCATATCCAATGGGTTCGGGAGATGCTCAAGCACACTGTCGAGATAGATGGCGTCAAAGTACTGGTCTGGGTACTTCGCCTCTTCCAGGAAGCCGAGGAACACCTCAATTCCCAGTGCGCTTTTCACCGCGTCCGCAAAGGTTGATGAGACCTCCTGTCCATAAACCGCCCAGCCGCGCTGGAGCGCCGCGCGCATACCGTGACCGAGCCCACACCCAACCTCAAGGAACGTGCGAATGGGACACCGGGCGTGGTATTCGAGGCGATCAAGCCGTCGCCGGGGATTGCGTGTTGTTTTTTCCGCTTGCCACCAGGTGCTCATTTCGGGGAAATAGTCCTGCCCGTAGATCTTCTGGAGCGCCTCGAGATCCCACAACGGCATCGGCTGGGCGTAAAAGAACCCGCACCGTTTACATTTCACGATCGAGACGGTGCGAGTCATGAGTGCCGAGCGGAACCGCACCTCTACACGGGGTCGCCCCACGCGCTCGTACCGGTCAGCACCACAGATAGCACACCGCACATGCCGAAACCGCGGCGGGTGCAATTCCGGGGTCAGGCTATGCTGAGCAAAAATCGGTAAAGATTCTGGTTCAGCTTTTACGATCGTCATGGTCGTCTCCCTTTGCGCACTCGCGCGTGCTCGCGGGGCACAGGTATAAGTATACGTTATAGGATCTCGATTATTCACGGTACCTACCAGCACGCAGCGGTTCAGGTGCTGCGTTCTCTGTGAGGCATGCGTATCGCAGACAAGGGGGAGGGACTGCCCGGAATGACAGCGAGAGCGGCACTCTTAACAGGATTACTGACGCTGCTGTGTGTGTCAGCACTCTTGACGTACCGTTTTGCGCTCGGTGGTTTATATTTTGGTGCCGTTTTGACGGCTTATCTCCTGATCGTCTCGGGGATCGTCGCGAAATGGCCACGCCACCAGCCTCAGCTCGAGTTCGGTATTGCGAACGGGGTGACCTTACTGCGGGCTATCGGTGTCTGTCTGATTGTGGGCACGCTTACGCTGGCTACGATAGGGCCCCGGCTCATCTGGATGGTCGCGGGCATAGCGGGCTGTACCCTTCTGCTCGATGGCTGTGATGGCCGACTCGCCCGGCACTATGGCATCACTTCGGCCTTCGGCGCACGCTTTGACCTGGAAGTTGATGCGCTGCTGATCATGATTTTGTGTGTGGTGCTAGTCGTTCATTACGATCAAGCGGTGTGGATCCTGGCAATTGGGCTTCTACGGTATCTCTTCGTGGGCGCCGGGCTGCTCATGACCTGGCTTCGTGCACCGTTAGCAGGCAGTATTCGAGGCAGAGCTATCTGTTGCTATCAGGTACTTGCTCTGATACTGGCGCTTTTACCATGGTCCACAGCGGTGCGTGAACTCCTGCTGGTCTCTGCACTGTTACTGCTGATCTATTCCTTCACGAGCGATATTCGGTCGTTACACAAACGTGCTGCGGATGGTGTACCAGCGGTCAGCAGCAGCACATAATGAGCAGAGCCGGTATCGGTGGTTTGTAATAGTGCTTTTTTTTATTCGACCTTAACCTTCTCTTTCTTCTGCTCCTCTTCGACTTCCAGCTTCTTCTTGTACTCCTGGAGCTCCGCGATCTCTTTCTCGATCGCTTTCGTGATGGTTTTCAGGGTCCAGATGCGACCCTCGATGATCGATGAAGCGAGCTTTGTCGGTTTCGGGATCGCGCCCTCGAGGTTCTTGGAGACGTCAGTGGCAATATCAGCTGCGATCTTGAACGGTACGAACGTAGCGCCAATGAGCGTCTTGATCGCTTTGCCCAGATCTTCGTCCCAGCCGGTGCCGACGGCACAATAATAACCGCCTAAAAGATGATACGCGCTGTGGACGGGACACTGGCCACAGATGCAGCCCTCACGTTTCAGCTCGCACTCGGTCTTGCCGCGCGCGCAGAAGAGCCCTTCCATGCCCGTCTTCATGCACTCGTTATAGCTGGGGCAGCTCGGACAGATGCACTGCTTCACATTTTCAGGGGTATCGGATACCTTCATTCTCTCATTCCACCTCCTTGCTTGTAGTACTATAACACGAAGGCGAGTAAAAAGCTTTCCGGCCACATACACCTGCTCGCGGTCTGCACGGTGAGCCGGTGCGATTATAGTTGTTTGAGGATCCTGAGTAGTTCGTCAATCCGCGCATCTGTCTTTATCCCGGTCGCGGCGAAGATCGTGCGGCTGGCGGCGAACCCGTGCTCCCGTAACTCGTCGATAAGCGCGGTAAGCGTCGGTGGCGGGATTTTCAGCGTTTTGCAGAGCGCATGGTGCTCGAAGAAGAAGGGTATGTCCAGCTCGTGGATACTGGTGTGCAGGATCGTCATCGCATCACGCTGCTGACCGAGCGCTCGATTCGCCAGTTCTCTGTGCACGCGCTCGCAGAAGGCAGGCTCTTTTATTGTGTAACTGTACAGCGGTCCAGCGATCTGGAGCTTATGGCCGCAGATTTCGCATCGATCGGGAACATTCAGATCAAGCAGGTCACGGCAAGGGAACGCGACCCGATGGCCGCAGGAGAAGCAGTGAGCGATGAACCCCAATCGTGAAACGGCGGTGTCAGCCTTCTTCGCGCCTCGTTCGATCTGTATGATGAGCCGTATGAAATGCGCGGCCGCGTAGGAGAGTAACGGTTTAACGGCCTTGTCGTGCCGGGCGAGTTCGCGAGTGACTGTGCCCAGCAAAACGCGCGTGCCCATCTCAGCGTGGTACTCGGTATTTAATGGTCGCGCGCCATAGTTCCGCAGACCGCCGGTGTGCGCGCCGCATAACGGCGCTGTGTCCGTTGCTGTTACGAGCAGCAGTTTTTTTACTGATTGGCATGCGGCGTCGAGGTAAGGAACCGGAGATCCGAAGGGGTCGAGATCCACAATATCGTAATGCTTGCGGTGCAGTAGGCCGTTCGCATTCTCATGCGATGCGGTTGCCACGTTTTCGACGCCGTTCACCTGAATGTTCCGGTTGATGAGCTCAAAAGCGGGCGTGCTGTGGTCATTGATGGTCACGTCCAACCTTCCTGCCTCATGAGCCACGCGGACACCGCGGGCACCGGTGCCGGCGAGTGCATCCACATACCTGAGGGATTGTGAGGGAGCGGAAGCGATAAAAGCGGCGAGGCAGGCAACATCAATGTCGCGGCAGAGCTCCATCCGGGGATTGTAGAACATCGATCGAGTAAGGTGCTGCTGCGGGACTACGATGTGGGTGGTGCCTTCGATGCGCTCGGTGAACATGGGATAGTGGATGTAACGTTTTTGTAATTAAAAGTCCATTTTGGATGCTGTGGCGGGTTTTGAAATGAAATACCGTTTTATTCTCTCCAGATCTTCTTTTTCCTTATCGCCTTTGTAGTATATCTCTATCAGCGTGACCTCATTCATATCGCTCTGATATGCATAGATTATGCGGATACCACTCCTGCTTCCCCGCTTAAGATCTCGCGACCTAAAATGTCGGACTTTATATAGTGGGACGCTGATCTCCTCTCCGAGTCCTGAAATTTGGACAGTTCCTGGCAAGTGGTTGGGCAGCTCAGCTTGTAACGCTTTACAGAAAACTTCCAGGTCTTTGTCTATAGTTCTGTACTTTTTACGTAACTTTTTCAGGTCCTTCTCGAACTCATTGACTTGAAAGAACTCAGTCATCCTCGTATTCTCGGACAGAGAACAGGGCGTCTCTGTAGAATACCAATTCGTAGTCGATAATATCGCCCTCGGCAGTTGCTTTATACGGTATATCTTGGTGGGAAAAAGCACTTATCTGCGTTGCATTCATACTGCAGTATTTCGCGATATCATTCTCGATGACCTGGAGCTCATTTGCCGTCAGCAGATCCAGTGATGGCTTTTTAACGGGGAGGAATTTCTGCTGGTCGAACGTGCCGAACGCCACAACAGTGGTCTCGATTTTTCCCTCTGCTTCCAGTTCCCGCACCGCGTCGTCAAAATGGCTCGGCGCGGGCCCGTGCTCCAACTTGCGATACAATTCGCCGGTTAACTTCTCCTCGTACAGCTCGTAGTAATCGAAATCCGAGAAGTAAAGGAGCTTGAAGAGTACGGTCTTCCCCACATTCTCCAGCGAGCCGCACTTGAAGATGAGGTAATGGAGCACCTGTTTGAACTTCGCCTTATGAAACTCGCTCTCAACTCGCTCCGCCATTCTACCTTTTTCTCCTATACGTACCTTACTTTTTCTTTTAAAAAACCTTTGTGCTCTTCATGCACGTGGCGGTAAAAACGATGAAGAAGTACGCAATCGAGATTTTCTACAGCGTCGAAGACGAAGGTTTTATTGCGCTGGTGCCCGAGCTACCGGGCTGTTCGGCCTCTGGCAACACAGACGAAGCGGCATTGAAAGCGGTGAAAATCGCTATCGAGCTCTGGTTGGGGGTTGCTGAGAAAGAGGGGCGGCAGATACCGCAGCCGCGTGGAAAAGAACTCCTCACCACGCTTTATGAAACCGTCTTGGGAACGGCAAGCCCGCAAAAGGCATGATCTGTTTCTCACTGAACTTCATCCTCGGATTGTAGAACCGTGATCTGGTAAGCCAGTCCTCCAAAAAAGGTAAATTTTTAAGATATAAGCAAACTAGTGTAACGTTTCCAAAATGATAGATAACATTTATATAGGGGCTGCCTCCTCTGGGATTTAATGCCATTTGTTAGTAAGAAGCCAAAATTAAAGGTGAGCGAAGAGGAGCTTAAGATTTTGAGATCAGCCAGTCAATCCAGGACTATGCCCCTCAGGACCGTTGAGCGTGCTAAGATGATTCTTGGATATCATAAGGGAGATACAATCGCTGCCATTGCGAGGAGTCTTGGCACGAACCGCCAGAAGGTAGAGAGGACGATTGATAAAGCGCTCGCATTTGGTGTCAATGTAGCATTAGAGGACCTTCACCGGAAGGGGAGACCAAGGCGTATTTCGTCCGAGGCACGGGCATGGATAATCTCCTTAGCGTGCTCAAAACCAAAAGATTATGGCTACGCTTCCGAACTCTGGACAAATCGGGCTTTGACGAGACATATACGAGAGAATTGTATCGAGCAAGGCTTTCCTGAGTTATCCCGACTTTCTGGAGGGACAGTCTCAAAGATATTGAGTAAAAGCAATATCAAGCCCCATAAGATCTCTGGATATATTGAACGTCGTGATCCTGAGTTTAAAGTCAAGAGCGCGGCGATTCTCCACACCTATAAACAGGTAGAAATTCTGCGCGAGAAAGCAAATAATAAAGAAGACATACTTAAAGCGTATATTTCCTACGATGAAAAGCCAGGAATACAGGCAATAGGAAATGTTGCCCCGGATTTAGCGCCGATACCCGGTATGTATCCAAGTATAAGCCGAGATTACGAGTATAAACGCTATGGGACGCTCTCTCTATTGGCAAGCATTGATTTACTCACGGGAAAGCTCTATATAAAAGTCTTTGACCGACACCGCAGTAAGGAATTTATCGAATATCTTAAATATCTGGATAGCGTCTTTCCACCAGAGATCAAACTTGTGATAACGCTCGATAACCATTCAGCGCATACCTCCAAAGAGACCAGGGACTATCTATTAACGGTACCAAATCGCTTCTCTTTTGTATTCACGCCAAAGCATGCCTCATGGCTCAACATTATTGAGTGCCTCTTCAGCAAAATGACTAGAAGTTTCCTCAGGGGCATACGAGTTTCGTCAAAAGCAGAACTCAAGGAACGTATTCTCAAATATGTCGATGAGCTAAATCAAATGCCTGTGGTTTTCAAATGGAAATATAAAATGGACGAGATTCCGGGTGGGGTGGTGTCGGATGTTTAGTGATATGATAAATAGGAAACGTTGCACTAGGGGTTCTTTAATTGATACACGCGACACTATACACGGTACAGCTGGGGCCATGAAAAACCTGCAAATAGTACCATTTGACCCAACCTATGCGGATGATTTCAAGCGCCTGAACCTGGTTTGGCTGGAGCGGTATTTCCGGGTGGAGCCCTTAGACATAGCGGTCTTGAGCGACCCTGCGGAAACGATCATCAAACCGGGTGGCATGGTCTTCTTCGCACTCCTCGATGGCGCGGTGGTGGGCACCTGCGCGCTTATCCGGCATACTGAGGGCCTTTTCGAGCTCTCGAAGATGGCCGTTGTTGACACGCATCAGAGGAAAGGCATCGGCACGCAGCTCCTCAGGCATGCCATCGCGTGGGCGCGATCACAATCGATCCAGAAACTCTTCGTAGAGACCAATACGGTACTGGAAAGCGCCGTGCGGCTCTATCAGCGGCTCGGATTCCGAACGACCGCATACAAGAGCTCGGACGCACACTATGACAGAACGAATCTCAAATTGGAGCTCGATCTACAGCAGTAGCCCGGTCTAGGTCGAACCAGAAAGCGTTTATGCAATGGATTCAGTAAATTCGTTACCTCCCAAATTTGGAAGAGCAGAATAGTTAGCGTATGATTCGGCGATGACCCTAGAGCAGAAGATCGCAGCGGTTTTTGCCATGAGCGATGAGGCCTGGGCACGGCATGCAAACCCCTGGAGCGGCTTGACGCGGTTCACCGTTTTACCACTGCTCATCCTGGCCTTCTGGAGCCGTGTCTGGTTGGGCTGGTGGGCACTCGTTCCTGTTGGCCTTGCGCTCCTCTGGACCTGGCTGAATCCCCGCCTCTTCCGCAAGCCCGCTTCAACCAGGCACTGGATCTCAAAGGGGGTACTGGGTGAACGGGTATGGTCCAACCGGGATGAGATCCCGGTGCCGAAGCATCACCGTCGTATGCCGAATATCTTGAGCGCGATCTCCGGGGTTGGCGGTATCTCTGTCATCTGGGGCGTTGCGACGCTTGCGATCTGGCCAACGGTGTTCGGCGTTGCCCTCGTTTATCTTGGTAAGCTGTGGTTCATCGACCGGATGGTCTGGTTGTACGAGGACATGAAGGATGCAACCGATGAATACGCACGCTGGCTCTATTAAGCGATGTCACCTCACTCATCAAAACCGATCTTCGCCTCGTTCACGTCCAGCCCTTTCCACATTACTTTGTAGCCGAGATATGCCAGCACCTCGTCCGCATTTGTCAGTCCCGCTTGTTCGATGATCGCACGCGCCTCCATGTACTTCTCAACGCTCAGCAGGTTCCCCTTGAGCTGCTCGAGCAGCTCCTTTCGGACTACGGTATCTTTGAAAACCACGTACTCGGGATCGCGCACGCACTTCCTGACGGCTTCCTGAGTCATTCCGCACTCCTGTGCGAGCGCAGCGAGCGGGATAATATCACCCTCAAGCGCTATGTGCTGGTCGGTCAGCGATTCTACCTGTTTCGCTATGGCTTCCTGCTCGAGTGCGGTCAGGTACCGAACCACCTCACCCACGGGCACCTTCTTCGTGTACAAAATCAGCGGTTGATCGACGCCGAACCCAAACGGCTCGACGTTGAAACACGCCAGGTTCTTGTTGATCGCGACGAGCATCGTAAACGGCAGCGATCCGATTTTCGCTAATTTACGCTTGAGATACGTTTCGGTCCAGAACCCGACGATCTCGAAGTACGTTTCCAGCTGCAATTCTCTATGCCGGAACTTGAAATCCGGGATGAAGACGCCACGCCGAGTGAAGAGCACGTCCGGCTCTCTGATGATCTCCCAGTGCTTCGCGGTGGGTAACGAGATGAACTCGTTGTAGAATTTCTGCTCGATGGTGCTGTCGAAGCTGGTTTCTTGGTCATCAGCCACCGGCTCGTCGCTTATCAATAAGGGCCTATCGCGGCTATCCATGATAAAATGGTAGATCCGCGGCAGGTTTCCACGTCGAATAACGATCTCGGCGTCCAGTATCCACGACTCACTTCTGATAATGGCTGGCAGCAGTTTCGCAAGTGCAGTGCCGTACCGCTCGCTCAGCTTCAGCAACGAAGAAGCGCCCTCGATCCGTATCCGGTTCCCGTCCTCGGGCAGGTACATCAGCCCGAAGTACTTAATTGCCCTGAATAGCTCGGGCGCTTTCCCCGTTACGGTAAGCGTCAAGCCCGTGGCCTTGAACAGTAACGTCTGCGCCAGCGAGTGGTTGTACTTTTTTATGAGCTCGTCCGCCGTGAGTGGTTCGAACTGCTCCAGAACGATCTCTGACTCCAGATCCGCCCATAAGGACTGCTCCAGCTCCTCAGCGGTGATCTCCAAACTCGCTGCGACGTTTGCGATAACGGCGGCGCGTTCTCGTTGTGTGGTCACTTTGACCTGACGGGCAGCTTCAAAGACGGATCGCCGTGCACGTGCTGGCTCGAGTGCGAATCGAGAGGTGAACGTGCATCTTCGGTCCAGCAACGTCCTGAGTCCGCGCACACGTTTGAAGTGTAGCCCCTGCTCGAGCTCCTCCAGCAGATCCTCAAGCTCGCTCTTCTTCTTACCACTGAAACTGCGGTAGACCTCGATCAGCTCCTGTGCTAACTCCAAGTACTCGGCATCCAATGCGAGGAAATCGGGATAGATCCGGTCCTTTCGTGTGCGCGTGATGAGGAGTTCACCCGGGAGCATGGTATTATTCACTAAGCCCAAAACTCTTCACGTGACTTCCCAGATTGTTTGATAATATACTTCAAAGTAAAAACGGAGACCTCAGAATGTTTGGGTACCCACGTTGTCCAAACATGGCCGTTTACATCTCTCTTTTTGAATGTTATGTGTTTTCGTGAGCGCACGCGTTGAAACCCATTTGTTTCAAGGATTTTTATGACTTCATGCTGTGGTAGCGGCCGAAATTTCACTGCCACGATAAACACCTCGTATCTTGACGGGAACGGAGGTCAGAGTGATTGATCTTGACGTTATGGTCTCCAGGTCAGGTTTTGGTGTGTCGGGATCTTCCATGTATTCTTCGATCAGATCTGCGATGTTCTCTTTGACCTCATCCTCGGTCCTTCCTTGAGTGCCTATGTCAAGGAGCGGGCACGACGCAACAAACCATTCACCTTCTTTACTGATGAGTACAGGGAACGAAATGATGTCCATGTTTTCTCTTTTGTTTTAAGCACTTTTAAATTTTGAGTTATCGTGCTTCATTTACGAGGGTTCAGTTTGGCTTGAAATTCCTCGCAACAACGAAACCTACTTATCAGAGAACACCTATTCACCGTATTTGGTGGGAGGATCGGTAGAAAAAATATGAACAGGATAGTACATTTTGAGATACAGGCAGATAATCCCGAAAGGGCTGCAAAATTTTACACGGACGTGTTTGGTTGGGAGATACATGAATGGGTCTTACCCGGCGTCAAGATGCTGGATGAGAATCGGTACTGGATGGTGACGACCGGACCCGAGACCGAACCGGGAATTAACGGTGGTCTCGTGTTTCGCCGTAATCCTGCACCGATTGAAGAACAACCCGTTAACGCTTATGTATGTACCGTAAGCGTTGCCAACCTGGACGAGTATCTTTACAGAGCGCTCAAAGCCGGTGGGAGCATCTTACTGCCCAAGATGGCGGTAAAAAATATCGGTTGGGTCGCTTACTGCAAGGACACGGAGAATAACATCTTCGGCATGATGCAAGAGGTTGAGAACGCACCATAGCCAATTGCAGCTGGACGTGAGGATGGCAGCAGGAGCATCGAGACATGCGAGAGCATCCCTATGAACTATGCAAAATGCGGGAAGAAGCGAATAAAAAGAAGAGCCGTTGGTATTTGGTAGTGCTCGTTATAATACTTCTCATTTCTGTAACTGGCTGTGTAAGGAATCAGGGAGATGTCACCGTGGGGCTCGGTGAGGTATTCACCATCGGTGTTGGTCAGAGCGCTCGAATAACGGGCGAAGACATGGTAATAACGTTCGAGGAAGTTATCGGCGATAGCCGCTGTCCCCAGAATGTTGTCTGCGTCTGGGAGGGGGTAGCCAGCAGCCACGTTCGGATCACTCATCAGGGAACCAGCTATTCACTGGTGCTGAATCAGCCGGGGCTTACGGAGCAGGCACAGGAGCATTTTATCAACTATACACTGACTTTCAGTCTCCACCCCTATCCCAGAGCAGGTGAAGAGATATCCCCCGGCGAGTATCGGCTGACCCTAACGGTAACAAAGTAGTTCAGCGCGGTTCGTTTTCGCTACTCTTCCGGCGCCTCGAAATCCCAACCTCACTGGTGCCTTTCGAGACGATCTCGTAGAGTACCGCGAGCTTACCTTCGCGCTTCCTGAGGATACGACCAAGCCGCTGCTTGTACTCGCGTTTGCTCCCGCTGCCGCTCAGAATAACGCCAACCGACGCTTCGGGCACGTCAATGCCTTCCTCGAGCACCTTCGAGGTGACGATCGCGTTATACGCACCGGTTCGGAACCGATCGAGGATCTCTGCACGTTCCTCCTTCGGCGTGGTATGCGTGATCGCCGGTATCAAAAACTCTTTTGAGATCGCGTAGACGAGTGAGTTATGCTCGGTGAAGATGATCGTGCGTTCGCCGAAGTGCGTATCCAGAATCGTCGCCAGTGCCGTTAACTTCGACCGCGAGTTCAATGCGATGCGCCGTGCACGGTTCCGCGCCAGTAACGCTTCGCGCGCCTTCTGATCGCGACCGGTTCGCATAACGAACCGCTGGAAGTCACGCGGTGTGCGCAGCACGACGCGTTTCTGTTTCAGGAACTCGGTGAATACACTGTAATAGCGCTCGTACTCTGCGCGTTCGTCGTCCGTGAGGTCAGTCACGATCTTTCGGGTCATGTAGTCGGCCAGGTGCGTGCCGGTCAGTTTCTCAACACTGATCTCATAGACCTTACCGCCAACCAGCCGCTCCAGTTCGGTATGCAGGCCATCTTCGCGCTCGTAGGTTGCGGTCAACCCGAGCCGGTAGGGCGCGACGAACAGCTCCGCGATGGTCGAATACCCGGGCGAGGGCAGATGATGCACTTCATCAAAGATCAGGAGCAGGAACCTGTTCCCGAGCTCTTCGGCACGCAGATACGCGGTATCGTAGGTCGCCACAGTAACGGGTTGCAGGTCGTGCGCTTCACCGCTGTACGTGCCCACGGCAATTTTAAGTGCATTTTGAAGCTCACGCCGCCACTGCTGCACCAGCTCCAGAGTCGGGACGACCACCAGCGTCGGCACGTTCAGCCGGGCGATTGCCGTGATCCCGATGACCGTCTTGCCCGCGCCGGTTGGTAAGACAAGCACGCCCTGCTTCGTGCGCAGCCAGCGCGTCAATGCATCCGTCTGGTAATCACGGAGCTTCGTGGTATCGAGTAACGCGGGCATTGGCGGGACGTCCAGAACGTCATCTGTGTAGTCGAGCCGTGAGAGCTTCAGGTACTCGATGAGGTCTTTGTAGAAGAGCGGCAAGCACCGGTAAACGCTCGAGCGCGCGTCCCAGACGGTGTGCGGCAGTTTGAAGTTGCTCGTAACGGCGAGCGTCCCTTTCTCGTAGCGTACGGCGATCACGTTTTCTCAGCATTAGTTAGTACGGTATGAACGATTAAATGATGAATCCGTGCAGGCTGCTTTGAGACGTAAATCTAGGCGCGAACGCGCACGGCACCACGAGCTATATAAGCACCTGCAGCCACTATTTATAGGGCGATGAGTGGCGAAGGATCGTACTTTACTGAGGCCGTGGAGACGATGGATCGTGGCGATCTCGATGCGCTTATCGAGGAACGTATTCGCTATACGGTCAACTTTGCGAGCGAGCATTCACCCTTCTACCGGCAGTGGTTCCGCGAGCATAAAATCGACGCGGCGAGCATCCGCTCGCATGAGGATTTGCGCGAACTGCCGATTATCTCTGGCCAGACGATCAGGGAGCATCAGCCACCAGAAACCTCAGAATTTCAGTTCAAGAGCCTCGACTGGCGTGAGATCTTCACGCTCCACGAGACCAGCGGCACAAGCGGTACTCCCAAGGCGTTCTTTCTCTCCTGGGCGGACTGGCAGCGGTATGCCGAGAAGTACGCGCAAATATTCGTGTCACAGGGGTTCGGACCAGGCGATCGCGTGGTCGTCTGCGCCTCCTACGGAATGAACGTGGGCGCGAACACGATGACACTTGCGGCACAGAAGATCGGTATGACGATCATACCGGAAGGTAAATGTGCCTTTCCGTTACGTATTATACACTCGTACAAGCCGACGGGTTTGGTGGGGAGCGTCTTCAAGCTCCTGCGGCTCGCGCGACGGCTGCAAGTCGCGCATATCAGACCACCAGACTCGAGTGTTGAGCGGCTGGTAGTCGGTGGTGAGAGCTTCGCTGAAGAGTCACGCGCGTATCTCGCGGAGCTCTGGGGCTGTCCCGTCTACAATACCTACGGGAGCACGGAAGGCACGATGTGCGGTGAATGCAGCGAGCTCAAGGGGCTCCACGTACCCGAAGACATGGTGCACTTGGACGTGTACGATCCACATCTGGCGGACTTCGTGCCCGAAGGCGAGTGCGGTCGCATCGTACTCACCACGTTACTGCCCGTGGGTGAGAAGTGCGGGACGCTCCTGCTCAATTACGATACGGAAGATACGACCGTTGTGCTTTCACGAGACCGCTGCGCCTGTGGTCGAACGCATCTGAGGATCATGACGCCGCAGCGCGAGGCCGAGACTTTCTGGGTCGCCGAGACGCCGTTCAACCGTGTGGACGTTGAACGCGGCGTCTTTCAGCGCGAGAACATGGAGTACCTGACGGGCGAGTACGAGGCGTTCCTGTACGGTGGCGACGATATGGGCGAGACGACGATGCGCGTGAGTGTCGAGTGCTTCGATCCGGAGAAATGTGACCGGAACGTGGTCGAAGAGCATTTTCTCAAAGCGTTCTTCCAGTATAAGCAGCGGCTGGCTGAGGCGCACGCAGAAGGGACGTTTAACCTGGTGTTCAACTTTGTTGGTCCTCAAGACCTGGAGCTCTACCGTGTCACGGGGCGCCCAAAACGGCTCGTTGATCGAAGATAGTGCCGTTTCCGACTCGCGGTATGCGTGCGCTAGCTATTTCCGGCAGTCGCTAACCAGTTCCGTTTCGTGTTCCCATACCAGATGCTTGATGAGGTCGAGCTCTTCAGAGGACTCGAAACGAGCTTCCGTTTTTGCTATTACTTCCTCTGCTGAGAGGGAAGGCGCCATCCTGATATAATCCAGCACATAGTGCAAATACCACGCTGTTACGAACGCGCTCCCTTTACGCTGCGTGAACCGCAGCTGGAGATATTTCGGGAGCTTCATGATCGTCTCGAAGTCGTGTGACCACGCCAGCGGCAGAATCAGCCGCTCACCTTCACGCTCACAGAACTCCCGGAACTCCGCGCAGGAATCCGGGAAGTCGCTCAGGTGATTCACCAGTTGTGTAACGTCCTCAGGCAGCCCCAGCCGAGCCGCCCACTTCTCGTGAACCTCCCACGATGGCATAGCTCGTCAGCGCACGCGACTGCCCGCGGGCACGTCCTTATCCGGGTGCATGAGAATCGGCTTACCACCGACGTCCACTGCCAGGATCATGCCGCGACTCTCAACACCCATGAGCTTCGCCGGCTTCATATTCGCTATCAGGGGCACGAGCTGCCCGATCAAAGCCTCCGGCCGGTACTCGTCCGCAATCCCAGCAACGAGCTGCCTCGTCTCGATCCCCAGGTCTACCTCGAGTCGCAGCAGCTTCTTGCTCCCTGTTACCTGCTCCGCGGCAACGATCTTCCCGATACGCAGATCCAGCTGTGCGAATTCCTTCATTCCTATTATCGTTTCTTCCGCCATGCTCTCGACCTCTTTCTCTCTCTCTCTATCGCTAAGCTAAGAAAGCAGTGGAATCACTAAAGTATTGCGGTTTTCGCTTTCCCGCAACGGGCGCTCGCAAAGCTCGGATCCACTAGCCCGTTACGAGCAGCGCATGATCTTCGATCCATGGCGTGCCGTAGCGAAGCAGAAGAGCGGCGCGATCGCACCTATGACTCACGCCACGAGTTGTATGGTGTACACAACGCCCAGATACTCGTCCCCGGCATAGAGCGGGGCAACGACGAACCTGCCCGTGTTCCCTTCGACCAGAGGTGCCTCGAATGACGTTGCCTCACGCGCTTCGATTGCTGTGACGAGCCGCTCACTCGCAGGTGTTCGTCCGGTACGGCAATCATAATTGGTGAGGCTGTTCTCCTCGGGGTAGCCGAACCGGTTAATGCACGAAGCATCTGCCCACTGGATCGCGTAGAGTCCGGGATTGGTCTCGTAAAACTGCTGGAAGATATCGAGCGTTTCGTTCCTGTCACCGGCGACCAGTGCACGCTGCAGCTCATCGTTCTGCGTCAGTGCTCTGAGCGCTGCCTCCGTGGAGAGCAGGCCCAGTTCTGGCAGGCCACGGTGCACTGCCGAGGCGTCTCCTACCACCACCTGGGTCGCAACCACACGCCAGTCCGTGCCGTGGAGCCCCACCGTCACCCAGGACGCGCTCTTCTCGACCGGTGCGCTCATACCACGCCCGAGGAACGTGTAGCTCCCGGAGCCCGAGGTGTTGGCCGCGATCTCCGTACCCAGTGCCAAGAGCTCGGGATACGGCTGGTACAGCGGATCTGTAAAGAGGTTCCGGCCTATCTCCTCCCTGTCGGGATCATACAGGATGAGCCCGTCCGGCTGCATGACCCAGAGATCAACCGGGAAGCCCTGCACCGCAGGCGCAATGACCGTTGCGAGCAGCGATTCCGGGCGAATAAGCATACTGGCCGAGCCACTCAGTTCACCATCAGGAGCAAAGACGGGCCATTGGAGAGCAGCGGCATCGAAACCCTCCACCGCACGGAATGCCCGGCTGAGCACCGGCTTCTGCGTTTCATGCAGCTGAATTACATGCTTTTGATCACTGATATCCCGGCCTTCGGACTCCTGATACGCATCAGGTTCCACCACGAGTATCGTGCCAGTCTGATCAACGGTGCAGCAATCAATCACGTACAGGTGTTTTTCGCACAGCTCGTTCAGGATTACACGTGTCTCGTCGCTCTCGAGACCCGTTCGCGCGAGCTGCTCGGCTGCGGTTGCAAGATCAGTGTCCATACGATCCAGAACCGTCTGGATGGCAGCTTGAAGCGTGAGTAACACCAGCGGCACTTCGGATTCCGGGAATGGAGCATCAACGATGAGATCAAGATCTCGTATCGAGTCGTTAAGGGTGAGCACCGCCCAGCCCTCAGGCGCTGCGTGACAGAAGACGACGATCCGTTCGCCCCGATACGCCGGCGGGATACGCAGTTCGTACCTGCCCCGGGCATCCGTGGTGGTGTTCACCACCGTTTCTCCGAGCGGGGGCAGATACGCGAACGAGGGTTGCTCGTACGTAAAAATTATGACTTCTGCATCCGCCATTGCTTCTCCGGTCACGTATGTGGTGACAGTTCCCGAGATCGTGAGTGCTGCCTTTTCCGGTTGGATGCACCCACCGACCAGTACTGCGAGTACAAGCAGGCAGAGTCCTAGCCTTGCCTGATTCACCTGCATCACGACCACCCCGATACTTTTTAGTGCCGCTCTACTTATAGCATCTCCACGGCATGTTTCGTTTCCTGGCATCGAATTGCTCGTGGTTCTCTGTTCCAACTCGCTCGTGCCACGGCGTCTAACACGGAAGGCACCGCAAGTAATATTTAGATCGGACGATGAAGACTCATCTATGACTGCTGTTGTACGCACGCGCACCTGCGATTCGAAGCGCCTGGTACGCAACCTCGCGCTGTTCTTCGTGCTGACGCTTATCAATGCGCTACTTGTCAGGTATGGTGAGCTCTTCAAGCCCGGCGAGTTCGGCCTGCCCGGTATCTATCTCGCGGTTGGTGTCATGATCGCGTTTGGACTCTGGTTTGGGCTCTGGGGTGTGCTGGCCGCTTTTGCCGGCTATCTGCTCGGTGCCAGCCTTCCCGCAGGTATGCTTGCTACGGTCGGTATCGCGCTCGCTTTTGCAGATTTCGTAGAGGTGCTCATACCAGTCCTTGCGTTCCAGCTATTCGCTGCTGATTCGGGTCTTCGGAGTCGGCGCGATTTTCAGGTCTTTCTCGCCTTCGGCTGGCTCATCAACAATCTGCTCGGCGCACTCATCGGCTCGGGTGCAGTTCTCCTCTTCGGAGTCATTCCGGCTGAGCTCTTCCCAACGAGCTTTTTCGAGTGGCTCATCGGTAACCTGATCGTGACCCTGCTCATCACGACAGTCCTGCTGAGGCTGGTAACGCCGCTCGTACGATCCGCAGGCCTCTTTGTGGAACGTTACTGGTGCTGAATATCAACTCTTCTCACTGTTTTGTGTTGCGCTGAATGCGGTCGAAGCACCACAGTGCTCAAACCGAACGTATTTATGTTCCCTGGGACTTTCTAACCTTCTAGAAGAGGCTGGTGAGGTGTTCGATGGAGATTAAGGCTGCGCTTGTTATTGTTATTTGTGTACTCATGGCAAGTACTGGTTCCGGGTGTCTTTCCACACGTGAGCTGACGCCCACTGATTTGACGTACCTGACCGAGCAGTATCCGCCGTTTAATTACGAGAAGGACGGTCAGTTGCAGGGTATTGCGGTTGAGCTTCTCGAGGAGGTTACCGCAGCGATGGGCGAAGTGATCACGAAAGATGAGATACGCCTGATGCCGTGGACCGACAGCTACCAGACCACGCTGAATCAACCCAATACGGTTCTCTTCTCCACCGCTCGGCTGCCGGAACGCGAAGCATCGTTCAAGTGGGTGGGCCCCATTTACACCGGGCAGAAGGTACTCTTTGCCAGGCGAGACCGTGAGATAAGCATCAACCATCCTGATGATCTCGCGGGCTATAAAATCGGGGTGATTACCGATGATGCTGCCATATCGCAACTGCTTGCGCTCGGTGTGACGAGCGACCAGTTGGTAGCCGATCTCGATCCCGCGGTCATCATCACCAAACTGGAGCAGGGCGAGCTCGATCTCTGGTGCTATGGAGAAGATGCCGGCAATTATTTCATCAAGGAGCTAACCGGGCGGTACGGGTACTTCAAGGTCGTGTACACGCTCCAGGATTATGAGCTTTACTACGCATTCAACAAAGAAACACCCGATACGGTCATCGAATCATTTCAAGAGGCACTTGATCGGGTAAAGGCGCGAGAAGAAGCAGGAGGGTTGAGCCAGTATGAGCGAATTGTAGCTCGGTACAGTCCCTCGTCAGGCCTTGGTTATTATACGTACCTCACCGAGGAGTTCCCGCCGCTGAACTACAACGAGGACGACGAACTCAAGGGCGTGGCCGTTGACCTGCTGGACGCGGTCTTTACGCGGCTGAATATCAGGCTCACGCGCGCGGATATTCGGCTTGTGCAGTGGCCTGAAGCGTATCATGCTGGGCTCGCCAACAACACCACCGTTGTCTTTTCGATGGCTCGGGTGCCCGAACGGGAAGAGCTCTTCCAGTGGGCCGGCCCCTTCGTTAAGGACGAAATCGTGCTCTTTGGTCCCCGCAGCCGAAACATCACGATTGCTACCCCAGCGGACCTGAAGAACTACCGAATCGGCGCGATTGCGAATACCAGTTCTATCCCACTGCTACTCGCCCAGGGGGTTGATGATGAGCAGCTCGTGCTCGGTGAGTCTGCGACGGTGCTCATAGCGCAGCTCGAGCGCGGCGAACTCGATCTCTGGTCCACGGGCGAGCTCTCGGGCTGGTATCTCATCGCTAAGCACGCAGCGCGGCCTGAGGATATCGAGCGGGTCTATACTCTGCACACGAACGAGTATTACTTTGCGTTCAGCCGTGACACGCCCGATACGCTCGTTACTGCATTCCAGCAGGCGCTGGAGGATATCCGGCTCGAGAAGGATGCGCAGGGCGTCAGTGAGTACGAGCGAATACTCTATCGCTATCTTGAGGTTGAATGCGTCCCGCAACCGTTAAGCGAGGAGGTAGTTATCCAACTCGTCAATCTCACTGCTACGGCGATCGAGACGGACGTTCATGGAACGTTCCACGAAATCAATCTCGGTGAAGATCCCTACAAGAACCGAACGCATCAAGAGCTCTACATCTTCGTGTACGATACGAATGTCACTATGGTTGCAGACGCCGACAATATCAAGCTTGTAGGCGTGACCTGTAGCGGTAAAACGGATGTCACGGGCAAGCCCTTCAGGGACGAGATCGTCGCTGGCGCGCTCCAGAACGGCTCGGGCTGGGTCGAGTACCTCTATATCAATCCGGTGGAGACCGGGCTCTATCTCAAGAAGACCTATTATCAACTGATCCGAGGAAGCGATGGCCAGCAGTACGTGATCTGCTGTGGCGTATATAAGCGGTGTAGCTAGAAGCGATGCACCTTGAATTGCTCTGACTGCTGCCGTTGCTGTCTCACCGCACACACGGACGGAGCAGCACGGCTCAAATGAGGTACATATCTTCCGCTTCCCGCAGAAGTTGCTCCCGGAACTGAGGATGCGCGATGTTGATAATCTCCAGCGCGCGCTCACGCGTCGATTTCCCCTTCAGGTCGACCACACCGTACTCGGTCACCAGGTAGTGGGTATCCATTCGCGGTGTGGTGACCATCGTGCCAGGCTTGAACCGCGGCACGATCCGTGATACCGTGCCGTTCTTCGCGGTGGAATAGAAGGCCAGAATGGACTTTCCACCACGCGCCTGGAACGCGCCCCGGACGAAATCAAGCTGCCCGCCCGTGCCGCTGAACTGCGCGCCTGCGAGGAACTCGGCATTGCATTGCCCGAGCAAGTCCACCTCGAGTATCGAATTGATCGAGATCATGTTGTCATTCTGCGCGATGACCGAGGGGTCGAGCACATAGGAGGCAGGATAGCTTTCCATGCTCGGATTGTCGTTCATGAACTCGTACATCCTCTCAGTGCCCTGTGCGATGGTGAAGACCGTCTTGCGCGGATGCAGGGTCTTCTTTCTGCCGGTGATCACGCCTTTCTCAATGAGCTCGATCATGCCGGGCACCAGGAGCTCCGTATGTATTCCGAGCTCCTCATGCCCCTCTAGGTACCGGGCTACGGCATTGGGGATGCCGCCAATGCCCAGCTGGATCGTTGCGCCATCGGGCACCAGCTCGGCGATGGCTTCACCAATCGCTTTGTCCTCAGGCTTCGGCTCGGGTAGTGGCAGCTCCAGCAGCGGAACGTGGTTCTCCACGATCGCGTCCACCTCGGATATGTGAATGAGCGAATCGCCGAATACGCGCGGCATGTGCTCGTTCACCTCGACGATGAGCCGTTTGCAGTGCCGTGCCGCGGTGGAGGTGAAGTCGTTCGCGGTGCCGAAGCTGAAGTAGCCTGCTTTGTCCATGGGCGAGACGGTCGTGATAGTCACATCGATCTCCATGTAATCGCGGATCAGGCGCGGCACCTGGTGGAAGTACACGGGCACGAAATAGTTCAACCCTACCCTGACCATCGGGCGGTCAGACCCGCTCACGAACCACGAATACGCCTGGATACAATCGCAGAGATCAGGTGCGAAGACCGTTTCCGCAACATGCTTCTGCGGATTGAACGAATAAATCTTGAGATCTTTCAGCTTGTCTGCCCGCACTCGATCGGCGATCGCGGCAAGTAGCGCAGGCGGCTCGGCGGTTGTCAAGCCGTGGACAATCGTGCTGCCGTTCTTGATACTCGCGACAGCCCTCTCGGGCGTGGTCAGCTTCTGCCGGTATTCCGCGGTATATCTACTCATGGCTGAGCGAATCCACCTTCTCCCCTTGTCTGTGATACTTAGAATGTTCATGCTCTGCTGTTAAAACCTGCGGAGTACGCATGCGGAGAACAGTGAATCTGCTGTGACGTGACCAGAAAACTTACTTTCACGAGCGTCCAAGGATAACTGGGATAGCAAAAGCTGAGAAAGATGGAGCTCACTGCACAGCGGGTTGACGGTATTCTGATCTTATCGCTCGACGGCCGGTTGGACGCGTTTGGCGCGGAGCAACTGGACGTGGCGCTGAAATCCCAGCTCACTGAAGAGGACAGAGCGGTCGTTATTGACCTGGCGGCCGTCCCGTATTTGAGCAGCGGCGGCATTCGCACACTCTTGGCGACCGAAAAGCGGTTGAAGCCGCGTGGCGGCGGCATTGAGCTCTGCTGCGTCCAGTCCTACCCGTTCAAGGTGCTTGCAATGGCCGGGTTCGACCAGTTCTTCGCTATCCATCCGACACAGGAGGCCGCACTCGCCCACGCACGTACACTTATACGCTCGACAGGCACGGTGGTGGACTGGGGTCGCGTGCCCGCGTACACTATCGGTGGCGCGCGTTTATCAGTTTTTGAGCACGCGCCGGAGCTCGCCGTGCTGAAGATCACGAGCGACGTCTCAAAGGTGCTCTATGCCCGGTTAAGTGATGAGGACATTTGCACGCGCCGGTTCTCAGAGACTGAATACTCGATCGGACTCGGCGCCCTGGGCGCGAGCGTTACTGAGTGCGCGCCCTATCTCGGTGAGATGATAACGATTGGCGGCACGATGGTCTGGCTGCCGACCGATGGGCATGACACGCCCGATTTCCTCATACCGAAACGGGACACCGGCGAGGTCACCATTTACACGGGCTTCAACGTCGCGCTCGACGGCACCTTTAACGACATCATCGTGATGGAGCGCGAGAATAGATCGCCATTCAGCATCAGCGAGCTCTACGCGGCGGTCTTTGCGTTCGCACGTGAGCACCGGCCGAAGTTCAAGGGCCTGGTCAGCCTCGCGGTCTGGGCTGATCTCGACGCGCTTTACAGCTCTGGGATGAAGATCTCGCCCATCATTAAGTTCGCACCCGCGAACCGCGAGATGATCATGCACCCGGACAACATC
>JAFGKP010000120.1 GCA_016928455.1 Methanomicrobia archaeon | reverse complement strand
CGACTTGATGGAGCCGTGCTCGTACCTGCTCATAAGGGTCGAACCCGTGCTGCGCCGCACGGCATGCTGCAGGCTCTCGACCCACATAACTCTGCGGCGACTCGAACTCCGACGTCGGCCCACCCGGGCACATGAGGCACTTACCATGCGGACAGGCATAAGGCGAGGTCATTACGGCTACGGGAACCACGCCTGAAGCGGTTCGCATCTTCTTACGCTTCAGCTGCGGTCTCACATCATCACGACTCACTTTCAACACATCAGAGTGCCGTGGGAGGCTGGCTAGACCGTATTTGCCGCTGATCTCCTTCTTAAGCCGGTTGATACTCTCCGCCTCCTGGAGCCCCTGCGTAGCTATCAGCTCAGCAATCTCTGTACAGGCGAGCTCATAGGCGGTTGCAGTCGCCTTTGCAGTCGGTTTTGTCTTCGTTGCCATCCGCTCCCTCTGTAATCACACGTACCCGTTCAGGTCTTCGCTATACCGTTTGCGTTCTCGCGCTCTGGCCTTCTCGATCTCTTCTGGGTTTTGCTCCTCGCGGAACGCCCGATCGTATCCTCTCGGCCGTTCGAAATCCGCGGTATCGATCTGAAAACCAAGTATCTCAGCGACGCGCACCACCAATTCCTGTGCCGCGCCAGGATCGGGATATTCGGGATCCTCAACGTTCTGCGTTGTACTCGAAAACAGGCACACGCCCTCAAGACCTTTCATCATCGCAAGTGCCGCGACGAGTCCGGAAAAGCCGATAAAACGATCAACGTGCGTCTGCGTGATGCCATACTGGACCATCTCATCGAGTACCTTCGTATCCGTTGCGCAACAGGTAATGCCCGACTCGATCACCTGCGCACCGAGCGAAAACACGCGCTTTACCCCCAGCTCCTTCAGAACATCGGTGACCCGGTCAACAACCATATGCTGGTTGAGTGGATCATACGCCTGGTAACCGCAGATGAGCACGAGCTTATTGTCTACCGCGCCCGATCCGCTTTTCGGATCCGCGATGTATACCTTCACGCTCGGCAGCTCAATGAGCTGATCTTTCGTGGTGAGCGCACCCGCGTGACTGGGCGCGCCGAGATATGAAGGGCCATAATACGTACTCGGAAACCCATAGGAGTAGATTTCGGCGTATAACCGCGGCTGTAATTGCTCGATCAACGTATCGACCGCGATTTTGCCCACAGATCGCAGTCCTGGCGCCCCCACGATCGCTATCGGATTCAATAGCTTTTCTGTAAGTGTATCTCGGTACGCTACCCATGCCTTCCGCGTTATGCTCATAGTTAAAGTAGGACATTTCCTTTTTAAAAGCGCGGAGATGCGAATCATAGCACATCGTGGCGCCCGGATCGAAGAGCCGGAGAACACGCTCCGGGCGATCAGACGGGCAGCCGAATGCGGTGCCGATCTCGTGGAGATTGACCTCAGGCAGAGCAAGGATCATGAGCTCGTGGTTATTCACGATGCGACACTGGAGCGAACGACTAACGGCGCTGGTCTGGTTGCGGCGCACACACTGCAGCAGCTCCAGGGACTGGACGCAGGCAAGGGGGAGCATATGCCACGGTTAGCCGAAGTCCTTTCGCTCGTCGCTCGCCTTAGAATCGGATTGGTGATCGAATTAAAAGAGCCAGGTATCGAGGAGGCCGTTGCGCATGACGTGGTTTCGGGTGTTATGGCTCAAAGCGTTATTATCGCCTCGTTCTTCCATCCCGCGCTGCTCACGGTGAGAACGTATGCACCGCTAGTGAAAACGGGGATCATTCTCTCTGCGTTGCCGGTTTATCCGGTGCAGGTGGCGCTGGACGCCCGAGCAGATATCATCTTCCAGCGATATCCACGCTTAACCCGGGACTATGTGGAAGCGGCGGCGAAGCAGGGTATTGAGATCTATGCATGGGTAATCAACACCCGAGAAGACTTTGAGCGTGCAGCGGCACTCGGTGTCACCGGCATCGCGACTGATAATCCCTGCCTCTTCACCCGCGCAGTGCAGTGAGCTGAACATGAGCCTGCAATCGCGGTCGTACTAGCGAGCCCGGCACTACTCACGTTACTTTGTGGAGACGATCTTGATGATATCCCTGTTCACCAATTCGTGCTTCTCACCGAGCCGGAGTTTGGTGCGCGCATCAACGCCGTAAAGGCAGCTCTCTCCGATGTCAGAATGCACTGCGAAAGCTAGATCACGTGCGTTACTCCCGCGTTTGAGCAGGAACGCGTCAGGCAGGATTCGGCCACTGGAGTCGCAGAACTTGTGCTCGTCCTCCACCGGATAGGCAACGACGTAGTCCAGCAGATCAAAGACCACGTAATTGATGATTGCCTGAATCCCGGTCCCTCCGTGAGCAAGTAAGAACGCTCGTATCATTTCTAGCCCTTTGCGTTGTTTATCCGTGAGCTCGCCGACGATCTCGAAATCCGCGTCGCCCGGCACGTAGGTGATGAGTTTGTTCTTTGCTGCGGTTCGTAACGCAAGTTCAGCGGCCGCAGAGCAGGGGATGACCCGTTCGCCCTCGCTCGCCGTATACACCTGCTCGAGGTTCTTGAGGTTCTCCGGAGGCGCGATATCAGCTTTATTCGCCGCGATGACCATCTTCTTGCTCCGCTTGATGACCGCGGTCGCCAGTGTGTGGAGGTCCTCGTCGCTCCAGGACCTGAAATTCGTTCGGTCAGGGCTCGTGGGCTCCAGGAGCGCGGCCTTTACCTGCTCCTCGGAAACGCCGACGCCGGTCAGTTGCTCAGCCAGTAGGCGCTCGACCTTCAGGCCTTCTAATTCCGCTTTTCGCTCTATCTTGCGCCAGTTGCGCTTGATAATCCCGAAGACCCACAGGTTCAGTTCCGTTGTGAAGAACTCGAGATCCTCGCGGGGGTCATGGCTCCCGAGATCTACCACATTGCCATCCGCATCTGTCCCACCAGCGGCATCGACGACGTGGATGATCGCTTCTGCCTGCCTGAGCTCATCCAGGAACTCGTTGCCCAATCCGCGGCCCTCGTGCGCACCCCTGACCAGGCCCGCGACATCGAGCAGACCCACCGGCACGAATCGTACACCGTCAATGCACTTCCCGCACGATTTACCGCCAAGCTCCTGCTGAATCACCGGTTCCTGGCACGGGCAGTCCACCTTCACGTACGCAATCCCGGTGTTCGGCTTGATGGTGGTGAACGGATATGAGGCGATCTCAACGTCTGCGAGCGTGGACGCTTTGAAGAAGGTCGATTTCCCCGAGTTCGGCTTTCCTGCAATTGCTATGGTGATCATTAGTACCTCAATCCTCGCCGGAGATCGTCTCCAGCTGACTGACAATGCTCCATATCTGCGCTCGTGTATGTGCCGGGGTGTTCGGGTTAGAGCTCAGATCATCGAAATCAGAGATCACCGAGGCTACACGCATGGCTAGAGATTCTTCGTCGTTCAGCAGCTGGTCTTTTAATTCGCCCGCCGATCTCCGCAGGTTTCGTGGCACGGTGGTATCACCAAGGATCTCATCCAGCATCTCGATACAGCGATGAACCACCTCATCTTTATCTGCTGGTTCCATATCCCCCTATCACCCAATTGTTTATTTATTTGCCCGTGTAACTGAAAAAAGAGCGCTGTAGCCGTGCTAAAGAAGCCTCACTAAACTATTTCGCCCAGCAAATAAAAATAACTATGCGATGTTAAACGAGCTGCAAGCTCCGGCAGAAGCGATACATGATGCGCTTACGCGCACGGAGAAACCGGCCATCCTCTTCTTGCTCGGAGCGGTCGACGTCGGCAAGACCTACACAGTTACCGAACTTGCGAACCGATTTTACGAGCAGCAGCTCCAGGTGGCCGTTGTCGATGCGGATGTCGGCCAAAGTGATATCGGCCCCCCGTGCTGCATCGGTATGGGCCTGGTAGAGCGGGAGCTGAATCGACTTTCTGATGTGCCGCTTCGCGGGCTCTATTTCGTCGGCGATAGCTCGCCGAGCAGCTGTACCAGCGAGTGCGTGCAGGGAGCAGTTGCGGCTGTACAGAAGGCCACCGCACTGGGTGCCGATGTGGTGATCGTGGATTCGACGGGCTGGGTGGAGGGCGAGGCAGCAACGACGTTTAAGCTCCAGGAGATTGCTGCGATAGATCCAGCACTGGTTCTGGCGATTGAGCGCGGGGATGAGCTGGATCATATAGTGACTCGCCTGACGTGCCCCGTACTCCGGATTGGCAGCTCGGAGCACGTGCGAGCGCGAACGCGTGAGGAGCGGCGGGCGCTACGCGAGCAGGCGTACACTGCGTACTTCGGGAGGGCGCGAAGACGAACTTTTAAGCTCAGTATCTTCGCGTGGCCGCCGGAAGAAGGGAGCATTGCGGGGCTTTATAGCAATCGAGATAGTTCAGACGGTAGCGCCGAAGTCTATCGGCTCGGGATCGTGAGCACGCTGGATCTCGAACATGGAACGGCCGTCGTAGCTACTCCGGTGCCCGGTGAAAACCATGATAGCGCACCACTAGTGATCGGCATGATAAAGCCCGGTGTCGTAAAGCTCGTGAATGTCCATGGGCGATGGAAAGAGTTCAGATCCGATCGTTTGCTGCCCTCAAAAACGGAGCCCGCCGAGAATACAGAGGAATAGCGCTGCGGCAATGAGGTCTGCGGTCGAGCCGGGATTCAGCCCCGTACTGACGAGCTCGTTATCGAATGCTACAACCGCTTCATGCTCGCAGCCGTTATCCACAATCTCTTTCGCTCTTTTCTGCACGTAGCTGCTCCGCTCAGAGCCGAATTTCATAGTGATAAACGTGTCCTCCTCTGCCGCGAGCAGGCGGAGATACGTATGCGTGATAGCCTCATTGATGCGCTCTGTTCCTGCCAGCTCGCGCAGGAGTGCGGCACTCTTGAAGGTACGTTCAAATCCGCCCACCAACTCGCGTGAGATCAAATCGTAAGCTGCAGAGATCTTAAATATCTGATAGAGCGTATATTCTTTTGCACGTATCTCGGCGATCGCCGCTTCGCTGGTCAGATCAAATTCGGGCACGGCTTTGCGCACTTTGACCCCGGCCTTCGGGAAGGCCTGGTAAACCTCCTTTGCATCGTCCACCGTGGTGCACCGCATAATTTCCGCGGCCTTCCGTTGTAGCTCAAGGGAATCGTAACGCTTGCACGCGCCGGCTGCCATGGTCAACGGGACGAGCAGCAGTAACGCACCGAAATGCGTGTTCCCACCGTGTTGCCATGCCCGACTCTCTTCGACCCCGCGTTTCACCAGGCTTCCCAGACCCGTGCCCGTGCTGCGACCCTGCACGGCGGCATCCCTGAAGACCGGGTAGAGCGCAACAGAGGATGCGATGAAATGCTCGTAGCACGTATCAGCAAAATCATGAGTACGATCCACGTTCCCCGGCTTCGGATACGCGGACACTTCCAGGAGCAGCGCCAATTGCGCGCTTCGTGCAACTTCGTCCTCGTTCATATACATGCTCGCGATGAGCTAGAGGTGGTTCTGGAAAAAGCTCTGGCTGCACATAAGATTTAAGCGGTTAAAATAAAAAAGGAATTCGGTGAACCGATGCCGAAAGACCTCGCAGAACTGTCCGGATCAGTACTTACAAGAGAGCACATAAGAGCGCTATTACAGGTCAAACCGCCCTTGGTCGAGAACTTAATTGATGTTGACACCCAACTGCAGCCGAATGGTGTGGATTTGACGGTGCGGCGGATAGAAAAGCTCACGAGCCCGGGCTGCGTGGATTTCAGCAACGCGGAACGGACGCTCTCGGAGACCGAGCCGCTCGGTTTCGTCGATGATCAGGTCTTCTTGCGGCCTGGCGCCTATAAAGTTATGTACAACGAGATCGTTCATCTCCCGAAGGACGTGATGGCGTTTGGCGCGCCACGGACGAGTCTCATCCGCTGTGGTGTTACCCTGGAAACGGGGTTCTGGGACGCGGGCTACGAGGGACGGAGCGAGACACTGCTGGTGGTTCACACCGAGCAGGGCTTTGTCGTGAAGCGGAATGCACGTCTCCTCCAGCTCATCTTTGTCAAACTCGTCGCTGCTCCAGACGGTGGTTATTGCGGAATCTACCAGTCAGAGAACATCGATCAGTGAGAAAAGCAGTAGCTTGTGTAATGCACGAGGCGCGTAATACAATACACTTCATTACTCGCGCGGTCGCGCGATCCGATAGATGTCTACCGGTATAACCTTACGGTCCTTCTGGTGGAAGGCGAATCGCCGTTTGAGCGGGAATGCGATCGGGAACTGATCAATGGTGGTCGCGGGTAGCAGACGCCTGATGAACGCCTCGCTGCCTGCGTTATGAATGGAATAAACCACGGGCGCGATCACAAGCGCTTTCTCCAGAAAAGCGCGATCCGCATGCCGGTTCTTCCGCTGTGCGCCGAAGGGCGGATTCATCACGACGGTATCACCTTCGTCTACTACTTCCTGGATCTCGCACTGCCTGAAGTCCACCTCAACCTCTAACCTTAGGCTATTCTGTCGCGCGGTCTCAAGCGCTTTCTCGTCTCTGTCTATGCCGATGACAGCACGAGCACCGAGGAGCTTAGCACCGATGCCCAGGATGCCGTTGCCGCAGCCGAGATCGTAGACGATCCGATCGGCGATATCGCCGTGACTGAAAGCGAAGAAGAGCAATTCAGCAGCAACGGGCGCAGGTGTCGCGTACTGCTCGCTCTCGACCGCAGGCTGCTCAATATCTTCGACGCGTTCCAGCAGGATCTCCAGCTCGCGTTTCTTCATTGTCGTCCCCAGCGGTTATCGTAGCGGTAGGAGAGGAAAAAAACCGCAATATATATATGTAAGGTCGCACAAGAAAAGTGCAGAAGCTCATCGTGATGTGGCCATTGCTGAAATGGCCTGAAAAACTGAAGTAAAGTAACGTAAAGTGAAGTAGGTGATACTGAACATGGATTTGTTATGGTTGGCTCCCTTTGCGGGACTGGTGAGTTTGGCATTCGCGGCGTACTTCGCCCGGTACACGCTGAAACAGGACTCGGGCAGTGAGCAGATGAACGCGATCTCAGGCGCGATACAGGAGGGCGCGTCAGCGTACTTGAACCGTGAATACCGGACGATCGCGATCGTTGCTGTCATCATTGCGGTCATTTTAGTGCTTGCACTTGGTAACGCGTTTGAAGGTGGGTATCTGGATTCCGGCAGGGTTGCGCTCGGCTTCCTGGTGGGTGCCGCTGGCTCCGCGGCTGCGGGCTATATCGGCATGTCCGTCTCAACCCGTGGCAACACGCGCGTTGCGCAGGCTGCCTTCTCAGGCGTTCGGAGCGCGCTCGACATCGCGTTCAAGGGCGGTGCGGTAACCGGGCTCGCTGTGGTCGGGCTCGCGCTGCTGGGCACGAGCTTATTTTACATCGCCTTTGGCGGTGGCTCGCACGCGGTCGATCTGGTCGTGGGCTACGGCTTCGGTGCGTCCTTGATCTCGTTATTCGCACGGATCGGAGGCGGGATCTACACGAAAGCGGCCGATGTTGGCGCAGACCTCGTGGGCAAGGTAGAAGCGGGCATTCCGGAAGACGATCCGCGTAACGCTGGCGTTATCGCGGACAACGTGGGCGACAACGTGGGCGACTGCGCAGGCATGGGCGCGGACCTCTTCGAGACCTACGTGGTGACGGCGCTGGCGGCGATGCTCATCGGCGGCTTGATGGTCAAT
>JAFGKP010000119.1 GCA_016928455.1 Methanomicrobia archaeon | reverse complement strand
GGTAAAACGGTCTATGAGCAGCATCACGGCAGGTTCGACGGTGGTGGTGTGCTCAACATCGGTTCCTGTGTCTCCAATGCGCACATTCACGACGCTGCAATCAAGATCGCGAGCATCTTCGCCGGTCGGCACCTGCGGGGTAATTATGAGGAGATAGCCGATTATATCCTGAGCCGCGTGGGCGCCTGCGGCGTCGCGTGGGGCGCAATGTCCCAGAAAGCCGCATCGATTGCGACCGGTTTCAACCGTTTGGGTATTCCCGCGGTTGTGGGACCCCACAGCACGAAATACCGGCGCGCGTTCCTCGGTCGCGCGGACCTGACGGACGATTGGAAGATCATTGATGCCAGTGACGGCTCGGAGGTTGCCGTGGAGCCGGGACCGCAGCATCTGCTGGTGGCCTGCGAGACGGTGGAGGAGGCGTTGCCGATGATCGCGAAACTCTGTTTCCGGCCCTCGGATACCGATCGCGGCCGGTCTGTCAAACTCACGCACTATATCGATCTCAACTTGAAGTACCTCCACGCCTACCCGAAGGATTGGCACCTCTACGTCAGAGCCGCGAGCGATGTACCGATCGCCAGGCGGAACGAGCTTTTGAAGAAGCTGGAGGATGAGCAGGGCTGGAAGATCGATTGGAAGCTGAAGAAGATCCTTGAGGGCCCCATTCGCGGCTACGACCCCTCATTCAATCCGACAAACCTGAAACGGTTGGTACGGGAAACGAAGGAGAAATAGCGAGAGCGGGGAAAGGAACGATGATGACTGAGATACCCTTTAACATAGCAAATATCCCCGGGCCTGATACGGGCGACGTCGTTGCACCCGAGGTAATTGGGAGTTACATCTCGAGTGCGAAACGGCCGCTTCTGGTCGTGGGCTCTGAGCTCTTACGGGACGAGTTCTTCATCGAGATCGCGATCGCGTTGGGGAAGAAAGGCCTGCCGATCGTGGCAACGGGCCATAGTATCAAGGGTTTTATCGAAAAGGGCTATATTGAGAACGTAACGCAGTATAACCTTCACGAACTCACGAACTGCTTGCGAGACCCGAACTGGACGGGATTGGATGGCCAGGGTAATTATGATTTTGTCATCTTCTACGGCATTGTTTATTATTACGCATCGCAGATGCTCTCGTGCATCAAGAATTTCGCGACCGATCCGTTGATTCGTGCGGTTTCAATCGATCGGTATTACCATCCGAACGCGCGGATGAGCTTTGCGAACGTCACGCCGCGGCAGGAGGAGCAGTACAGAGAGATGCTGCAGCGGCTCGTGCGGAGCGTGCGGAGGTGAAGATAGGGCAATGGCAAAGACAAGCGGTAATTTGGCTGATTTAGAGGCGGAAGTGATATATAACGGGCTTTGCTGCTACTGCGGGACATGCGGGGCGTTCTGTAAAGAGTATATCGCGTTCGAGAACGAGTTGCCGAAGACGAAGCAGAAGTGTTACGAGATCTGCGGTGCGTGCTATGCGTTCTGCCCTCGTACGTTCTTTGCGCCGTTTCAGACGGACCGCGCGATATTCGGTGAGGTCAGGACCGATAACCTGCTGGGCTATTACCAGGGCGAGATCCTCAGCGCGCGAGCGACTGATGTCGCGCTCCGGGAGCATGCACAGGATGGCGGGGTCATCTCCGCAGTGCTTTTGTATCTGCTCAAGGAGGGCGAGATCGACGCGGCCGTTGTGACCAGAACAGGTAAAGAAGACAACTGGCAGCCTGAGCCCTTCGTAGCGACCACAAAGGAGGACGTGCTGGCTGCTGCGGGCTCGAAGTATACGCAATGCCCGGCCGTATTGGGCGTGGCAGAAGCCTTTGAGGCCGGCTACCAGAAGGTTGCACTTGTCGGATTGCCCTGTCATATCGAAGGTATGCGTAAAGCGCAACTCTCCGAGGCGTTCAAGGTCGGGGCAGAGCGGGTGAAGTTCCTCATCGGTCTCTTCTGTACCGAGACCTTTGACCGTACGCTGCTCGCTCAGACGCTGAAGGAGCTGGGCACGACTTTTGACGCGGTGGCGAAGTTCAATATCCGCAGAGGGCGGTTCATCGTCACCACAAAGGAGGGCAAGGAGCTCACGATGCCAATCAAGAAGATGCGCGCGTTCGCCCGTGAGGCCTGCAACTACTGCTACGACTTCGCCTCTGAGTTCGCTGACCTCTCCGTGGGCTCGATCGGCTCTGAAGACGGCTGGTCAACAGTGATCGCCCGCAGCGATATGGGTAAAGATGTACTGGATCGAGCAGAAGCGGCCGGATTCATCGAGACCAAAAGGTCCACTCCTGAGCAGGTCGCGGAAGTGCGGAAGTTGGCCGCATTCAAGAAACGGGAGAACTGGAAGCGCATCTCCGAGAAGGCCGAGCCTATCAGGATCATGAATCTGCTCGTCGAGCCTGAGCACCTCGAGCACTTCTTCTGTAGCGATTGAGAGGACGATCGCAGGCTGTTATGGGTTTTGTCGCTGTATTTGCCTCTGACAGGTAAATGAACTCACAACTTCAGCCGCCCGGGCGCTTCTCATAACGATCAATCAGGTAGAGCACCGTCCCCCATCCCCTGCTGGAACGCCACAGTACTGACCGGGATGACTTCCGCGAAAAGAGGCGATACCTGGGGCCTGCACCTAGTAGTATCCCTTAAGAGAAATCATTACTATAGTGAGGAGATGAGTAACCATGATGGTTGATGTAACTATTGTCATTGCCGGGGCCGCGGGCCAGGGGGTTCAGACGATTGGATACGTTCTTGCCAGGACCGCCTCAGGAGCAGGCTATAACGTCTTCGCGTGGCAGGAGTACGAATCGCGCGTCCGAGGAGGCTGCAACAGCTACCGGATGCGGATAAGCGATACGCCAGCCAACAGCCCTTTGAGCAGGGCGGACATCCTCGTAGCGTTGAACGCTGAATCCCAGCGTAAATACCGACCGCTGCTGAAACCGGAAGGCATTTTGATCGACGAGCATGAAACCGGTGAACGGGTGATCACCGTACCTTTTGCGCGGATCGCCACGGATGATTTTGGCAAGAAGCTCTTTGCGAATACCGTCGCTGCTGGTGCCCTCGCTGCGGTACTCGGGCTTGAGCTCGAGGCGCTCACCGCGGTGATTGCGGACGAGTTTGCGGGGAAGAGCAGTGAGGTCGTGGACACGAATCGCGCGGCTGCCGCGGCAGGCTACAGCAGTGCGAAGAGGAGTTGCGAGGGCGTCTGCGCATGGACCCTGCCGGGACGAGCGCAGACGCACTATCTGGTCACGGGGAACGAAGCGCTGGCACTGGGTGCTGCGGCCGCCGGCTGCCGCTTCATTGCCGCGTATCCTATGACACCCTCGACCGGGATCATAACCTTACTCTCAAAGCATAAGGAGCGCCTGCAGATCTTCACCGAACAGGCGGAGGACGAGATCGCGGCAATCAATATGGCGATTGGCGCGAGTTATGCAGGGGTGCGTGCGATGACCGCGACCTCGGGCGGTGGCTTTTCGCTCATGACCGAAGGAATCAGCCTCGCCGGAATGACAGAGACACCGATCGTTATCGTGCTCGGCCAGCGTCCCGCGCCCGCAACCGGGCTTCCGACGCGCACTGAGCAGGCTGATCTGCTCTTTGCGGTCAACGCGGGCCACGGCGAATTCCCCCGGCTCGTATTCGCGCCCGCTGATCCCAGGGACGCGTTTCATAAGATCGCACGCGCGTTCAATCTGGCCGAGAAGTACCAGACGCCCGCGATCGTCCTGAGCGACCAGTTCCTGGCCGACGCCAATTTTACCGTGGACGACTTCGAGCTCGAGAACCTGAAGCCTGAACGCTTTCTCGCAACTACCACTGAGCTGACAGACTACCGGCGCTACCTGCTCACGGAGACCGGGATTTCGCCCCGGCTCTTCCCGGGCCAGAGCGAGCAGCTCGTCTGCTGTGATAGTGACGAGCACGACGAATACGGCCACATCACGGAGGATCTGACGCTCAGGAAGCGGATGGTGGAGAAGCGGCTGCGGAAGCTGGAGGGTTTGCGGGATGAGATCCAGCCGCCCGAGGAATACCGAATCAGAGAAGCTGAGGACGTGCTGGTGGGCTGGGGATCCTCCCGGAATGCGGTGCTCGAGGCAGTAGACCGGCTCAATGATCAGGGGAATGCGATAGGTATGGTCCACTTTACTGAGCTCTGGCCGCTCCCACGGTTCACGTTCACTGATGGGCCGCGGTACCATCTGATCGAGAGCAATGCGACCGCGCAATTCGGACGCATGCTGCGGAGCGAATATGGATTACCGGTAAGCAGCACGGTAACACGATACGACGGGCTGCCGCTGGATCATGAGTACATCATGGAGGTGTGGCAGCATGGTTGAGCTTGACGATTATCAGAGCGATGCGGAGAACCAGTGGTGCCCAGGCTGCCCCAATTTCGGTATTCTGAAAGCGATGAAGAATGCACTGGTGGCGCTGGCGAAGCGTCCTGATGAGATTTGCCTGGTCTCGGGAATCGGGCAGGCGGCAAAGCTACCGCACTACCTGCGCTGTAATTTCTTCAACGGACTGCACGGACGAGCGCTCCCCGTTGCAACGGCGATCAGCGTGGTGAGCCCGCAGTTGACGACGATCGTGGTGACGGGAGACGGGGATTGCTACGGCGAAGGGGGAAACCACTTTCTGCATACCTTCCGCCGGAACCCGAACCTTACGCTTATCGTGCACAACAACCAGACCTACGGACTCACCAAAGGCCAGGCGTCGCCGACGACCGACTCAGGCGAAAAGACCAGACTCCAGTTCGAAGGCGTCACAATAAGCCCCTTACAGCCGCTGGCACTTGCGATTCTGCACGACTGCCCCTTTGTCGCGCGCGGTTTCGCCGGTGATATCACGCATCTTACCGAGCTCTTCGTCGCGGCTATTCAGTTCAGAGGGCTCGCGTACGTGGACGTCATACAGCCCTGTATCACCTGGGGCACGCATTCGGTTAGCTGGTATCGGGACAGGATTTACCGTTTACCACAGGACTATGATCCGCATGACAAGTATGCCGCCATGAAGAAGGCGACTGAATGGGGCGACCGAATCCCGACCGGTGTTTTTTACCAGATGGACGAGCCACCACAGCTCTTCGGCGAGTATTTTCGCGCGAATAGCTATGAGGGTGCACTGACCGCGTTGAAATTCCCCTCACGAGGTGCTATCGCCGAGCTTCTGGGACAGTTCAAGACCGCGAAGCAGCGTGGGGAGATGGACAGACAAGGAAGAGGCGTGGTATGAAAGAGTACGACGTGATTGTCATCGGATCAGGTGCCGGAATGCTGATCGTTGAGCGTGCGGTAGCCGCAGGGCTCACCGTTGCTCTGGTAGAGAAGGGACTGCTCGGCGGCACGTGCCTGAATGTGGGCTGCATACCCTCGAAGATGCTGATCTGTCCTGCGGATCGCATAATGGAGATCAAGGAAGCCGGGAAACTGGGGGTTGAGGCGCAGATCACAAGCATCGATTTTGAGGGTATTATGGAGCGGACGCGCACGTTGATCGCGCATGATCGCGCCGTTATGCAGCGAGGTATCGAGCATGCCCGGAATGTAGATCTCTACCGAGGCGAAGGGATGTTCACCGCTGAGTATACCCTAGCAGTCAACGGAGCGCAGATCAGGGGAGAGCGGATCTTCATCGCCTCCGGCGCGCGACCTGTGATCCCTCAGATACCGGGTATTAACGAGGTCAAGTACCTGACCAACGAGTCCGTATTCGATCTGAAAGCACGCCCGGAAAGCCTTGTTATCGTCGGCGGTGGCTATATCGCGACTGAATTCGGACATTTCTTCGCCGCTATGGGTACCGACGTTACTATCATCCAGCGGGGGGACAGACTGCTGCGCCACGAAGAGCCGGAGCTAGCAGCATTATTACAGCATAAACTGGCCAAGCGTATGACGATCGCTACGGGCACTGAGGTCTCCGCAGTGCGGCAGAAGGGCGCACACTGCGTTGTTACCGCCCGGGACAGAGCTTTTGGAGATGAACGTGAATTCTCGGCTGAGTATATGATGATCGCTGTCGGTCGCCGATCGAATGCCGATCGCTTAAAGGTTGAGCGTACCGGTGTCGAAACCGACGATCGAGGCTTCATCAGGGTGAACGACTATCTCCAGACGAGCAAGGAGCGGATCTGGGCGCTGGGTGATGCGATTGGTAAATATATGTTCCGACACGTCGCTAATGAGGAGGCGATGATTGCATGGCATAACAGCACGCACACCGAGCACGTCAAGATGAACTATCGCGCGATACCGCATTCGATCTACTCGTGGCCGCAGATCGCATCGGTCGGCATGACGGAGGAGCAGGCGATGAGGAACCATAAGATCATGGTGGGCACGGCGCATTTTTCGGCGGTAGCGAAGGGACAGGCTATGCGGGACGAAGAGAGCTTTGCCAAGGCGATTGTGGATCGCGAGAGCAACAGACTACTGGGATTCCATATCATCGGGCCCCACGCACCCATACTCATCCAGGAAGTGATCCAGATTATGGCGGATGATCGCGACTATAGAGCGCTCGGGCTCGGCATCCACATCCATCCGGCGATGTCCGAAGTGATTCTGGCAGCGCTGCGGAACCTCAGAGCGGGTTGAGTGACCGGATTACAAATGGTGAAAAAAATCTGCCCGCGGTTGTAAAGAAGTCTTTGAGAGCGAAGCGGAAGTTCACTGCCCGCTCTGCGGTTTGCGCAATCCCCAGGTTACCGATTACGGCATGAGCGATGCGTATCTCAAAGAGGCCGTCCCGCGCGTGGTTGATGAGCGAAAACGTCTCGGTCTGGAAGGGCTCGTGGGCGGGCTCGAGTGCGTGATCATCACGACAGAGCCGCATAATCAGCAAACAGCGGTTGCGGAACTCCTCCGGTACACCGGACTCGAACTTGCCGATGCGTTTGTTGAACGCCGCTATCAGACCTGCGTGCTCAAAACGCCAGGATCTGCGGACTTCTTACTTCAAGTACGACGAGTGCCGGATAATCCCTTCACGACCTTCAATCTGTTTCCGAAGTCCGAACATCTCCCCGGTACGCGTCTGGAAACGCTCGTGTTCCGAACGCGGGATATAGAGGAGTATGTCAGTATCCAGCGAGCACGTGGCATATCCTTTCTTACTGATGATATCATGCATACCGCTAACTATTCGTTCATACAAACCATGCCTTCTTTGTACACCGGCAACTCGCTCGGGTTCATACAGTGGCACGGGCGTCGCGGCGAGTACGCGACCCCCGAGAGCGAAAGCTGTGACGTTCCCGTCACGAAACCCGAACACCCCTATCTGAAGAACATACGCTACCTTGATCACGCGGCAACGCGGCTGCGAGCACGGGATAGGGACAAGGCGATCATCGAGTTCATGGGGCTAACCAGCTACAACTTCGAGTTCGCCATTTACGTGAAGCTCTTCAACTCCATCACCACCGTTGCGCGGCTCTCCAAATCAGATTGCGCTATGGTCTTTACCACCGGCATTACCGAGTACCACGGCGATGCGGAGTCGGGACCGACGGAGATGTTCGTGCACCACTACGGACCACGCGTGCATCACCTGGCTTTTCAGACCGAGCGGATCGAGGAGACCTACTCAGCGCTTAAAGATGACGGTCTGGCGTTCCTGATCGAGCTTGTAGGGTCGCCTGATGAGGGCTTGAAGCAAACGTTCAGTGCCCCTTCGCCAAGCACACTACTGGTAACTGAGTATATTCACCGCTATGGTGACTTTGAGGGGTTCTTCACCAAGAGCAACGTCACACTGCTCACTGGCGCTACAACAAGGCAGTAAGCAGGCAGACAGTGTCAGATCCCGCGTGCCTGAACGAGCTTTAAACGACGTCTACCGTCACGACCCGCGCACCTTTCTTGACGTTCATCAGGCGCACGCCCTGCGTGTTCCGCCCCTGGACCGGGAT
>JAFGKP010000118.1 GCA_016928455.1 Methanomicrobia archaeon | reverse complement strand
TTAGATACACTTAATCAAAATCCTCTTTAGAAAAAATTGAAACAGGAAATCTCGTAGCAATCACGACAACTGCGGTATTAGATGAAGTTGGGTATATTCTCTCTCTTCTCGAGGGGGCGAAAGCGCTAAAAACGTATGAATTACAAACCGTACGTAAAAAGCTCAAAGAAGACCAGAACTTAGCCATGACCTGTTACGATAAAGTTAGGGAGTATATGAAATACATCTTCTTCCTTGAGGATGGAGGATTAGATATCCAAAAAGTAGAGCCCCGAGATGTATTTATCGCTACTATGCTCGGAGGAGAATATAAACTTTTGTTTACGGATTCTTTACATCTAGCCGTGATGAAAAGACTGAACATAAAGAATATCGCAACTCGTGACTCTGATTTTGAGCGTGCTAAAGAGATAACGGTATGGTGTCCTTAGCATGCTGAAATGGTGTTACCATTAAGAGTTGATAATTTGTTAATTTAGTTTAGCAGAATACTATTTTGGAATTTCCACTGCGAGTGCATAAAACATCGAATAATAAGCTCTACTCGCGGCATCATTATAAAATCCACCTTGTAAAAGATATTCCGCGGCCTCGAGCTTCTCTTTTGCGTTAGCTATATAACGGTTATGCAATCTTCATACCCTCCCTCATCACATTCTTTATAAACGGATTCTCTCCCTTCAAATCCTCCCTACTAATAACCTTTACCGATATATATGCTCCCTCATCCAAAAGCACATCAAATGCCAATCCGGTCATAGCTCTCCAGCCTTCAGACTCGTTCCCTCGCCAAATTACTAAAATATCAATATCAGAATCTTCGTTCGCCTCCCCTCTCGCCACTGATCCAAAAAGAATGATACCCTCTATCCTGTTCCCGTATTGTTCCAGCACCCTCTTCAAAAAATCGTCCACTGCTCTTTGATACCTCTTTTGAAGTTCCATGTAACGTACCTAAATTTCAGTGACGGTAAAAACAGTACAAAAACAGGTGCTTATAAAGATTCTAATTTCCTCGCTTCTTGTAAGGTCTTTCGTGCTTCTTCCACGTTCGCTCTGAATAATCGGTCTGGTCTGTCGTAGTTTGCTCTTCTTCTTTTTTTCGTCGCCCATCCCGCGGAAGGCGCTGCCGCGCACACACTGCACCGAAGCACGTATCGTGAGAGCATGGTTTGTGGCGTTTTGCTACCATCAGGGTTCTCCTTGACCATTGAGATGTGATTCCCGATTCTAACAATTTTGAATCCAAGACCCGCAAAGGCCGCTACGACCTTCCGTTTCGGAGCATCCCGGGGGAATTTCATTACACCGCCACTTCAGCAACAAAGGTCTCCAATGATCTCTTCCGTCTCAAAGATCTCCTCTTTGAAGGTCTCCATGTGGAATTGAATCGCGGATTTCACGTCCTCTAAAGCCGCCTCATAGGTATCGCCCTCGCCGACCACCACCCCCTTCAGTCCTAGAGGATAAGCAACGTAACCCTCAGAGTACTTCTCCACGATAATTTTTATCTGCCCCACCTCTTCTATCCCTCCTGTTTTAGTTGGCGCGACAGTTCTAAAAGCATGTCTTCTCCTCTCCTCGCGGGAGCAAGTTCGTCTAACGGCGGGCGGCTATCAGAAGTCTCCTGAATGGGAATCGGTGTAGCGCCCTTCTGAGGAAGCCAGCAGTGCGCGACGAGGAGCCTGTCCGGCATCTATGGCAAGCCCTCGTGCAACTATCCCGCCTGCGCCGCACGCCCTCAAAGACGATCTGCTTCACGGGCTTTCTGCCATCTTCGCTGGCTTGCACCGAGCGGTGCAACCGACGAGGGTTTTGTGCGATCCGGCTTCATCCCGAACGTTGATTCGCTGGAAAGACTACCTGCGCCCTCGCCGCCTATAAGGGGTAGGTAGTATTATGGCTGAGAGCATACAGTACGGAGTAGGTGGGGGGGGGGCGTATGTGGGGTTCTCCTCGTGGCGAACCTGAAATTACTGGCATTTCAACGAGAGGGGAATTCTTCACTCCTTCCCCTGCTCGATATAGAGCATACGTTTATGATTGTTGTACGTTACTACCGTAATGGCCTGTTCTCTCCGCTTCAGCCAACCTTTAATACTCCTGATATCGGGACCCCAGCAGCGCTTGATTCTTGACTGGTAACTCTTGTTACCTAAAAACTAAGTTGTTGAGACAAGAGTATGGGTGTTTTTCAAAAACCTCTCTAGTATTTGAGCGAGCACCCCGCGCTACGAACGGTGCACCACATGCACGCCGACGATCATCGGGTACGCACCATATTCCAGTTTTGACCGCCCATAATCGGTATGGGTGAGCCCGATGGCGAGGTACGTCTCATTTTTCTGAAGGTACCGGAGCATGCGCCAGCCGCAGGTCCACCTATGCCGTCTCTTCAACGCGTTCCAGGCATCGTAGAAGTCAATGCAGCGGCATGGCCAGCGCCGGTACAGGCGACCCGAGCTATCTTTAAAATTGAACCGTATATACTGCTCATACCCCGTCTCGCGCTGCTTTGATGGTGCGCGCTCTTCGTAGACCTGGAGAATCCGCGGCTTGATCAGGCCCAGCGTCCTTTCATGTCTGAAGACCGCGTCCACGGATGTGTCTACGTGAAGCTCTAAAAACGCTCGCTGCTCTTCTGCGGGCAGCTCGCGCTCGACGCCCGGGCTATAGACGAAGAACCGGTCCTCCTTTCGGGGCCGCCGACCGCGCCACCGGTCAAGATAGACCGTGGAGACGCAGCGGTTCTTGAATAATGATCTCTTTGCGGCGAGCAGCTCAGATTCGTACACGTACTGCGGCCGCAGCCAGAAACCGTGTTCATCAATGCCCGCGACGCAGACCTTACCACCTTCGGGGCGCGTGACGGCGAGCACCGTGAGCTTTGCAGGAGCTACGTCGCGCAGCGGCTCGATCGCCTGCGCAATTTTCGTGATGTGCGTGGGCCTTCCCGCATTGAGGCGTCGCTCTCCACCTGCTTTTGCACGTGCAGGGGAAGCGTGCTCGATGCGCACATCGTCACCGACCGCGAGAGCGCCGGTGGTTACGAGCGCGGGCTTATCATCCCAGAGTGAGACGCGCCAGTACTGGCGTTCGTCCGCGATGATGAGGTCAACGACCTGTCCGGGCGTCTCGCCATCAGGGATAGCCTGGACCGGCAGGATTCTGAGCACCGTGCCAGATATAGTTTCCATTGCTTCTCCTCTTTACCTCAAGGAACAAAATTATAACTATGCTATCACAACATAAAATTTTATTATGTAAAAATATGTATCATCAAATCAGTGATGCTAACTCAAAGGGCATTCGTCGCGCGTGCGCAAACACAAAACGCGATCTCCTCCCTTATCAGGGAGCTGCTGTCAGATCGTAATGAGCGGGTGTTGAGCATGCTACAAAATAGCTCTGCTCGCGATTCTTTCGCGAGTTCGCCTGCACTTCGGATAGCGCTCCACAGCTTAACCACCGATCGCCGCGGTCATATGGCATTTCCACGGGACAAGCCGCTGGGGTTTTGAGGTGCTGCTGACGCGAGATACTTAACACCTGCATGCTCTTCATTTTTGACGAGTCAGCTATCCAATAACCGGACCTTTCGCTGCTTATCCTGCAATGGGCATCCGGTGTGCATGCGGGTGGTGGAAACCGCAAGCTTTATATAGGGACAGGTAAAACCAATTCTTACTCCTCTCCTTTCGCTCGCTATGCGATGATGAGCGCGGAAGAGGAGCAGTAACAGTGGCAGAGCGAGGGGGAAAAAGCGGAAGCTTTATATACCCCCCGTGCACAAAAACAGATTAGGAGGTGAAATAGGAAAAAAATGAATAACAAGAAGATTGGAGTAACCTTAGCAGTAATAATAATTGCATCAGTCTTCGCAATCATGCCATTCCCTGCAGCAGTACAAGCAGGGACGGACGGTGGATCCCCACCAGGGACTCCAACACTGGATGACAACCAGAAATTCGGAGTTACTGATCTCCAACCCGGAGCAGGAAAAGGCTACGGAACAACGCTGCGCGTTTATGGAGAAGAAGATGAAGGCCCGGTCGTTGGCTACTTCCTCGGAAAAGGACAGTTCATCTATCCGAACTACTGGGATCCGTTCGACCCTACCTCGTTGCAGAAAGACGTTTTGGTCTTTAACCCTGCCGTCGTTAAATATACCGATCCAGGGTTCAGTGCTCAGCAGGCAAGCGGTAAAAATGCATACGTGAAGAAGTTCATGCGACTCTGGTACGAGCCTGAACATGAGTACACCAAATCGCACTACATCGAGGAGACGATCGAGGTCGAAACGACCTATATGTTGATCTATGCGCAACATTACACCCCAACGCATGGCGAAGCGGACATAACGAAGTTTGCATTCCCGATTGCAGAGAAGCCACTGCAGACCGGTCTTGGTGCATTCGAGAACACCAATTTCATAGGTTTGCATGACTCGAGTCCGAATTTGGTCAACCTGAGGGGCGTTTCAGGAAATGTTAGTGATTATAACAAGACGACCAATGGCACGATACGGCTGGAAAAGGGCTATGCCTTGACCACCGATCAAAAGATCCAGTTCTTAGATCACAAGTTGACGTTCAAGTGGATCGTTCAGAATCCCGAGGACAAGAAGCTCTATGCCAAGGTGGTAATGGAGTATGCTGGCAACATCCACGACGATTCTGAGTCGTGGGTAACGCTGGGCGAGTTCGATGACGGTACGCCAAAGGGCCCGACAAAGGACACGTACTTCGACCGGCACAATAATCGCTACGGAACAGCGAGCCATGCGGAGCATCGCACCTGGTATGCACGCTATGCAGGTAAGATTGGTGGAACCTATAACGCGAATATCATCGTCGGTAAGGAGATCAGTGCAGGCGACACGTTCTACGTGAATGCGGTGCGATATGACGTGCCAGCTATAGAGGTGCTCGATACCGATGGCAACGGAACCAACGGAGCCGAAGGATTCAAGTATATCACGCTGCGGACGCCGCTACCCAAGCGATCAACCAGCGTTTTGATACCGGATGACGGTAAAGTCTCTTCACAGTGGATCGATACCATTGCGCCCTACGAGTACATTCCGGTCAACCCGCCATTCAACGACAATTACACCATGATAGACGATATCAATATCGTGCTGTGGAAGCCAACGGCTCACCATACAGAGTGGCCTGAGGGTACCTATAACGGACCCGCGAGCATTGGTCAAACGTACTGGCCGTGGGCTGAGCGGTACCTGACGATGCAGGAGGAAGAGATCCAGAAAGAGTTGTGGTGCGCTAATGATAGCATACCCGTGGGTCAGAACTGGCTTAACTATTTCCAGCCAGAAGAAGGCGGTTGGGTAACAAATCCGGCCCTCCGTGAAGTTCCATCAACTCCACCACTGTCGTTCTGTTACGTAAAGAACGATGACGAGCCGCGGTACACCACCGAACTCTACGAGCGATTGATGGAGGACTTACCCGATCCAACGGTTACACC
Organism: Methanomicrobia archaeon; assembly: GCA_016928455.1. Classification (GTDB taxonomy): domain Archaea; phylum Halobacteriota; class Syntropharchaeia; order Alkanophagales; family Methanospirareceae; genus JACGMN01. The sequence continues at coordinate 7,134 of JAFGKP010000118.1, read as the reverse complement.
AGGACCATCTGCACCGCCAAAGGAGTACTGGATAACGACCTATGTAAAAACGAAGCCTGACGACTACGCTGAATTCGCGCTCCCAATACGACCCGAAGCGACCACCGCTCCGTTGACGAAACGCGGCGATTATCTGTTGACCACCTCGTTCCTTGCGAAGAATTCCATTAACCGGTCGGATATTGTCCGCACCCCGCCAGGGCTACCACGAGTGACCTTTGCATTTGACGTTTTGGAGGAGGATGACGTGCTGGAGATGACGACGCCCATGGGCGACGGTCAGGACATCTACGTCAACCGCTACACCAACGTCTCGTCTTCTGTGCGGATCTATGGCGAGAAGGACTATGGACCGATCGGCGAATATGGGTGTGGCTATCCTTACGGCGGTACTCACATGTACGAAGACTACACCTATCCCTTCAACCCAGCAGCAATACGGAAGGACTCTATCACTTTCAATCCAGCGATCATTCAGAATAAAGACATCGAAAGCTCAGGTAAGAATCAGTTCATGACACCGCCGATATTCAATGCGGAGGTCAAGAAGTACCTGAGGATGTGGTACGAGCCAGATCATATCTACTCGAAGAGTGAAGCGTGTGGCTATGATCTTACCTACAAATATCCAACGATTGAGGTGGAGTCAACCTATCTGCTTATCGACCGGCAGGATAAGAACCCGGCGAGCAGCCTGGAAGGCTTTACCCACTTCGCGTTCCCCATCGCTGAGGATAGAAATACACCGTATCCAGCAGTCGGTCTCGAGCTCTTCGAGAATCCGAACAGCAGGCCGAAATTCGCGAACAGGGTTACCGTTGCGAAGGTAGACGGCGAGGTTGCAGCGTGGAATAAGACGACTAATGGCACCATCAGACTCGAGAAGGTCTACACACTAGCACCTGGAGAGAGCGTTCAGTTCTTAAACTTTGGATTACAGTACTGGTATATCAACGAGTTCAACCAGTCCTCTGTGACCATATGGTACATGGGGAATCCGGAGGATGTTCCAGAAATCGATAACGTATCTCTGGGTACTATCGCGAATCCACAAGAAATAACCTGGTTCGATAGAGAGGGCAATCATTATACCGGTGAGGCGGGATTAAGTCACCCGCAGCAGATATGGTATGCGAAACTGAACACATACAGCCTGCCGTATGGCGATCAAGCGTCATTCACCGTTGGCATAGAGTTGCGACCCAGAGACCTCTTCTACGTCGATGGTGTTCGCTACGATGTCGAAGCGATTGAGGTGATCGATGGTGATGGCAATGCAAGCAACGGTGCAGAACTCTTCAAGTACATCACGTTGAGAACCCCGTTGCCGAAGCGTGACGGTATCTTCGTGACTGAAGATGATGAGCGTGTTGACGATGACGGCATCATCTCTTCACAGGAGATCTGGACCTATCCACCGAATACCATTCTACCGTTGAACCCGCCCTTTAATGGCCGGCACGACATTGTCGACGACATCAGCGATACCTGCCTGGGTGACGTTGCAGACCGTATTATCGAAGATTATCCGGCATTAGGCGTCTACTATATCAATGAGGCTATCGAGCCGCGCTATTCGACCAACCTGCTCGAGGTTCTAACTGAGAGCATTACCGGAACCGCGCCTATCGTCGAGAGCTGGACCAAGTACGACATCATCACACGACCTGATCAGTACACCGTTTTCGTGCTGCCGGGCGATGAGACCCGCTGGAACTTCGGGACAGAATCCTGGGATGACGACCTGTACAACGAATACCTGATTACTACCTCGTTCCTCGCACCAAACGCTGTCGAATCGGACCTCATGGATCTCTCTTGGCCATGGGCGCGTGCCGCGTTTGTGTTCGACGTTTTCAACACGCAAGGCATCTACATCAATGAGATCGAGGCGATGCCACCCGGACCACCTGCAGATGCACCAACAGTGAACTGCAATCTCACGCCAGCGGGCAACGTCTCTTCTGCAGAGTGGCTCACGGCAACCGTGAACGCAACGCATTTCAAGTGGCCGCTTACCGTAAAGGTGGCGTGGGACGATGGTGCGGAATCCGCGGGTGTCTTGACTGACGCGAGCGACGTGTTCATGGCGCAGCATCGCTATCTCGCAAAGGGCGAGTATACCGTAGAGGCGTTCGTCACCGATATTTACGGGAACACCGGCAACTGCGTCTGCGGCGTGGTGAACGTCACCAGCGACGGCTTCCGATACGTCATTAAACCGGGCTGGAACATGATCTCCATACCCGTGAATGACACTATCACCGTTGACGACGTCTTCGATCCGGGCAACAACACCTGGTTCACGAGCGTCTGGCGGTGGAACGCAAGCCTACCTGGCTATGAGTCATTGACCGGCTCGGCCGAGCTGAAGTCCGAATGGGGCCTCTTTGTCTTTGGGCCGCCATGCGGAACTGAGGAGCTCATCGTGACCGGTACCGCAGCAGGCTTCACGCGCAGCGGCTGGCAATCAGGCTGGAACCTGGTAGGTCCAGGCTTCGATCAGGTGATAGTGCCCGAGTGGGTCTACTTCTGGGACGCGATGATCTACAATTACGACGTCGGTCACACTATGGATCCCGGCAGAGGTTACTGGGTATTTATCTAACTACACAGCGAGCACACAAAATACAAAATTTGTGGGATTTTTTTAATCCCACTTTTTCCTTCTTTTTATTTTGTTCATCGTTCTAGCTACGCGGCTGGAGCGTGGATACCGGCCACTGTGTCGCGTGTGAATAACGATAAATTCAGGGTTAATCGGTAACTTATTTTAAGGATAGATGTCTATACTAAACGAAACAGAATGAGAGGTACCATAAAAATAGGAGGTGTAAAGAACCATGAAAAAGTTATCTGAAACGGTGAATCGCTCTGTTCTCCTGGCTCTTGCGTTTGCTGCGCTTCTTTTTGCTGCGGCTGTCGGGTCTACGTCCGCGCAGCCGCCCGCACCGCCTGCGGGGGATCCTTTTTATCTCGCGCTCGTTGCCGAACCCGCGGAGCTCGAGGCCGATGGCAGCTCAACCGCCATAATCAACGCCTCTGTATGGCAGTGGGATGCGGATTTCGAGGAGTATTTACTCATCTGGAATTATCCGCCTGAGATCACTTTCAGCACTGATACAGGAAGCATAACGCCTTCCGCGTCCTATGTAAACGGGAGTGCAGAAGCGACATTTACCGCGGGTACAGCGTCAGGCACAGCGACGATCACAGCAACCGCAGATCTGGACGAATTTGGTAACCTTACCAATACGACTACTGTAACCCTTACCACGCCGGGAGGTTCGGGTGGTAACGGTGGTGGTGGTGGCGGTGGTGGCGGTACAACCACGCCAACGCCAACAGCTTCACCAATTACCTCGCCGGGTGTGTCACCTGCACCAACAGCAACACCAACCGGCACCGCAACGCCGTCCGCAGCTCCGAGTGGAACGCCAGGTTCAACAGGAACACCAACGCCTGCACCAACGGCATCAGCGACTCCAACGACCGCACCAACTGCGGAGCCAACACCAAAAGAGCCCGGATTTGAGGCGCTATTCGCCATCACCGGCTTCCTGGCTGTTGCCTATCTGCTCATTGGGAGAAGAACGAGGTAATTAACTATGCCTCGTTCTTCCCTTTTTCTTTTTTCTGCTCGCGTAAGGTTGAGGTTGTCACGATAAGCTTTACTTCAGATAGATCTCCCAGTTAGATAGGCACTACGCGCTACGCGCTATGGTTAAGAAGACGAGGACGCGAGGTAAAGGGAAAAGCAAGAAGCGAAGCCCGCCCGAGCAGGAAGAGCAAAAGGCTGCACCTGCTTTTGCGGTCCTGCAAGAGTTCGCCACCACGCTGCGTGCCCGGGCGCGGGAGAACCGCGATGCGATCACCTACGTCAGCCTCTTCATCGCGCTTTGCATCCTCTTCTACCTTATCTATTATTATATGACGATCAGCAACGCGACGGCACTCGCGCGCGTCAATGAGGGCACTGCCAGTATCCTGGGCGGCGTTTTCGCGCTCGGTGGCGCGCAGGTAGCGGTTGACGGGCCGATCGTCACGATCAGCGGTTTCTCGATGGAGATCATTGACGAGTGCACCGCGATATTCTCTTCGATCGTCTATGCCGCATGCATACTGGCGTACCCCGCGTCGCTGAAGAATAAGGGTGTCGGCCTCGCGCTCGGGGTGCCCGCGCTCTATGCGATCAATATTTTCCGGCTCGTGGTCATCACGCTCGTCGGGCTTTCCGCACCGCAATTCTTCGATTTCGTGCACGTTTACCTCTGGCAGGCCTCGTTCATCATCTTCGTGGTCATTATCTTCCTGCTCTGGCTCAAGCTGCTGGAGCGGCTCGAGCACGAGGGCGCTCCGGGCCAAAGAGGAAGGAACGCGGAAGAATGACGAGAAGAAGTGCAAGGCACCTTGCAGGTAAGGAAACACCGGCCGAACCGCCATCGAGTTCAAGGGCGAGCAGACCGATCTTCACTGCTGGCTTTTTCGGCATGAGCTCGAAGGAGCTCGTTATCTTCCTCCTGGCCTTCTTGGCCCTATCCATCGTCTTCCTGGCCCTCTGGTATTATATTGGTGCGTACTATCAGGCTGCAGTCTTCTTCGTCGCCAAGTACATTCTGCTCGCGCTGGGGTATTCGTACGAGCAGATCGCAGGGATGGACTTTACCGGCGCCTACCTGGTCAATTTCAATCTCGTACCGCTCTTCGCGCTGGCGCTCGCGACGCCGAGGCTATCGCTGCGGCAACGACTGGCGATGCTCGCGATCGGTGTGCCGCTGCTCTTCGTTATCCATGTGCTCGATATCGTCGCGCACCTCCCCCATTTTATTGAACTCTATTATCAGCATCGTATCGGATTTGCCACGCTCATTGTGGATTCGCTCGGCGTCATCGGGCTCGCTATTGCGTTTGGCATCTGGGTACTTATCTGCTACCGCGCGTTTCTCAGTGACCAGAAGACCGTGTGAGTGATTGGGTTATTCAAAGGGTAGGATTACGTACGGTAAATTTAGCTCTTTTAGCGCAAAGAGCTGTTCTGAACACTCGAAGCGGGTATTTCGGACGCGCGGCAGGAATAGGGGCTGCAAGTTACCGGGTGCTGCGCGTGAAAACTACAAATAACGACGCCATTAAGCTTCATCGCGGCTGAGGGTTTCCTTTCTTGCACGGCAGACCTCTCGTGGCGATTACGACGGACCACAAACGGGAGTATAAGGGCGTACTCGATGAACTGGGCGCTCCGCACCAGCTCTGCATCTCCCATCTCTTCAAGATGATCGGGGACAGATTCTATAGGCACTGCAGTCTAAACGATACACCTACCGGGATAAAATCAAGCTCTGTATCTAGTTCACGGTGGTCAAGGACCTCTTCCGGACAGGCGATCTCCAGGTCGCGCAAGAACGGCTAGAACGGCTCCTGGATGATTATGACAACGTCCCTCGCGTCCTTCGGGGCTTTATCACCGGCAAGTTATTGCCCGACCTTGAACGGCTCACGCTCTTCATGCGAGACGGTTTGGTCTCGAAGACCACTAATCCTGTCGAGAACTATTACCGCCAGACCGATCCGGAGAGCACGAAGAAGCGGTACAGGACGAGTCGCGGCATACTCTCCTATCTCGCACGGAAAATGGCGTACTGGACGGCAAAATTTGGACGGCTACCTTAAACCTACACCTGGTTGGCAGCCCCCCCCCCGCAGGAATCGAAACCTTTAAATACCCTTAAAGACTGCATGTATAGAAAGGGGAAAAGTAAAGCGTGCCCGCGATGAGGGCTGGTGCGCGGTTTCAAACTAAAGTTCCCCTTTTATCACGTAAAATAGGAGGTGAAAAGAAGAAAAAATGAATGACAATTTGAGAGAAGTGACTTTTGCTAGTGCTATACAAAGGAGGGCTAGAAAACATAAAGAAGCGAAAGGAATAGGTTTAGCGGCGTTAGCGCTGCTCGCCGTCTTCGTGATCGCGCTGCCATCGGCGGCAGCGCAAATTAACATTGACGGTAAAGGAGACGACTGGATCGGGGTACCAGACATTATTACTCGAACCGATAGCATTATGGAACTAACGGTGGAACAATTTACAGAAGGCGGAGGATATTGTAACGCTTACCAGTTAAACTGGAGTTCGGGATACGATCTGGCGGATCTTCAGCTCGTTTATAATTCCACTATGGACACTCTCTACATTAAATTCAATTTGAGTGGTGTTCCGGGAGATGCCGATGGCGACTATAATCCAGACACCTGCACCAACTGCAATCTCACGTACAACTGCAGCACGGGAAATTGGAGCGACCGCCCAAGAGCGACGAGTGATGATCCAGGTGTTGGTTTTGGCGGAGAATACTTTGTGGAACTGGACGTTGATAGTGATGCACAGAATGATTATCGAATTACCTACACGCAAAATTCTGTAGAGGTGCGCGTGATACCTGGGTATAGTGATGTTACCGGGGACTTCACGTGCGCAGGCTCAATAGGCACTGGACCATGGTCTATAGCTAACGTAACCAACGTGGTTGAGCTGAGCGTTTACCCCATGCACAATATGACTGGCTTCGGGAAATGCAACGACTTCACAATGGGTATCGCTAAAATTGGTACAACCAACGACTTTATTGGCGAGGATTCAGTTTCTGGTTTAATCATAAATGCGGCACCCAATGCCGTAGCAATCGGTGATGACGTCTGCCTCTGCAATAACATCACCTTCTACGGAACATCATCGGTTGATCCGGATGGTGTTATCGCTAATTACACCTGGGATTTCGATGACGGGAACGTGAGTTACGGCAATATCACTGAGCACCATTATGCTGAAACAGGGACCTACACGGTTACCTTAACGGTGACTGACGATGACGGTTTTGTCTGTAATGATACAACTACCGTAACAGTCTTTGAGAATCCGGTGGCGAACTTCACGGTCGACAATATCTGCTTCTGCACCGGCGATGTCGTGTTTACGAATGCGAGCACGAACGGAACGGCGCCATATAACCTTTCCTGGGACTTTGAAAATGACGGCGATATCGATGGATATGGGGAGTCATTTACGTTAACGCACCCAACTCCAGGCGTATACTGGATGAATTTAACCGTACGGGATGCGAACAACTGTACGGACTGGAT
>JAFGKP010000117.1 GCA_016928455.1 Methanomicrobia archaeon | reverse complement strand
CTTTACCGTCTCTGCAGACCCAGATACGCTGCGCGCGCTCGCTCTTCTCCAGTGCGTTCTTTATGATGAGGACGTGCTCCTCCAGATCTTCCACAATCAAGATCTTCAGCTCGTTTTTATCCATTTATTTCTGTTCTTCACCTCCTTCAGGATCGCTCCAACGCGCTGCTTATGCGCTTCTCAATTTCACCCTCAGATAGCGGTTTCCGAATATACCCCTTCGCCCCGGCCCGCACGGCTTCTACAATGACCTCAGGCGTATCCGGGGATTCAACGATGAGCATGATGATCACCGCTGCGGGATTACCTGCAGCAATCTGCCGCGTTACTTCGATACCGTCTATTCCATCCAACTCGACGTCAACGAGCATAATATCCGGCTTCAAGTCATAATATTTGGTTAGGGCATCCTTACCATCTTTCGCCATGCCCAGAACCTCGAACCCCAATTTCTCCAATAACGTCTTGAGCATAATACGCATGAATGTGGACTTCTCTGCGATGAGTACCCGCTCACCCTTCATGGTTCTATCACTTACATCTTCTCTACACATATAAATCCTCACCAGGTATTGTTTACGTTACGACGTCGAACCCGCGAGGGTTGGTGAATTATCAGAGCTACTACGAATGCTCAACTCGTACGCAGCAGCTGAGCTATCTCAGCAAGATCAGCGCACGAAACGCGCTATGCAGCCGGTTCAAAACTCCATCTCTTCCTTTGTGTAGATGGTGAAGCCCGTTCGGTTGTAGAAGAGGGGGTAATATTGGAGATTGTGGTTGGTATACCGCATCTTAACGATGCCGATGTAGCGCTCCAGGATATCCTTCTCGCGGCGGTAATCCAGATGGATGATCGCATCAGAGAGGAAATCCTCGACGCCGTATTTACCGAACCGGTTATCCCCCTGATGGATCTCCGAGATGATGAAGCTCGTCATATTCAGCTGTCTCAGCTCGGTGAAAAAGCGATAGATCTCCTTGCGTGGATTCTTGATGGTGGTGAGTGTGTAGAGCGCATTGAGCGGATCGATGACGAGGAGATCGTAATCTTCGCGATCAGGTAGATCCGTGAGATATGTCTTCGCCTTCTTGATCGAATTGAGCTCAAATCGCATATCCACCCCCACGGTCTGATCGATCATGGCGTGATCAACGATCGTCAGGTTGTCCGTTGCTTCGGCCATTCCCAGCCGCTCCATCTGTTGTTTTAAGCTCGCAATCTCCTGCTCGAAGGTGACATAGAGCCCGCGCAAATGCTCTTTCACTGCATTGTTATACAGGATGCTATAAGCGACGGAACTTTTCATGCACCCCGGGGTTCCACAGATTAAGGATACGGTTCCTTTCGGAATGCCACCCTCTAATTGCTCATCCAGCCGATCAATGTAGGTCTTTATTCGTTCCATCTTTCTTGCCTCTTTGTCGAGATGGGCTTAAATAACTTTCCATTCACCACGGTTAGCTGAGTAAGATATGGATATTCGCGCAGTACTGAACGACTCTACATTTTTATTGCTTGCCGTCGAATCGCTAACACGACTGCGAGAGAGAACATAAGGGATTCCCGAAGAAGTGCGATTTCACGCCCGCTTTACAAGGATGGATGATAACAAGGGACATGACGCTTACGTGTGATGTCTTGGTGGTCGGTGCAGGGCCCGGGGGCAGCAGTGCAGCTGGTGCTGCGGCAGAAGCCGGTGCTCACACGATCATGATCGAGAAAAAGAGCAGGATCGGCGTCCCTGTACAGTGTGGCGAAGGCATTGGCGCTTATCTCATTCCGTTCCTCCCCTTTCCGATTCCCCCCGAGCAGCTCATATGGACGCTGAACGAGATCGCCTTCTGGGCAGACGGCGTTACGACCGCGCGATCCGGAAAGCTCTGGACGACCCATCTATTGAATCGCGCAGCGTTCGATGCGTGGCTAGCCCGGCGTGCGGAAGAAAAAGGAGCACAGGTACTCAGGGATGCGGAGCTTATCGAGCTGACCATAAAGACCGGGTACACCGTGACGAGCGCCACGGTGAAGACCCCCGAGGGTGTACGGGAGATCGCGCCGCGGGTGTTAATTGCGGCCGATGGTGTTGATGCCACCGTCTTGCGGCTCCTGGGCTTCAAGCCTGATAAGCAAACGACCTGTGGGAAAGTGCTGAGCTACGAGATGGCAAATCTGCAGTTACGCAATCCGCACAGCTTTCAGGTATTTCTGGGCGATTTCGCGCCCGGCGTCTATGCGTACATACTCCCCAGGTCCAGAACGACCGCGAATGTCGGTGTGGGCACGATCGTGCCCGAAAGGAAGCTACGGGAGTGCTACGACACGTTCATGGACTTGCCTCCGGTGAGCGCGCAGGTGAGCACGGGCACCATCGTCCAGGATAAGAGCGGATGGGCGCCGATACGCTCCTTCACGGAGCAGTGGGTCTACGATAACGTGTTGCTGGTGGGTGATGCGGCGAACCAGAACTTCAAGCCGTTTGTCGAGGGGATCATTCCCACGATCATTGGCGGCGATCTCGCAGGAAAGACAGCCGCGGACTTTATTCACGGCCTGGGCTCGCTGGCGGCCTACCCTGCACGAGTCCAAGCCACAATAGGATCGCTCTACGCGGAATCTGATCGGCTCATTCCCCTCCTCTACGAGCTGAGCACGTCCCGGGATCCCCGGGATCACGTGCTCCGGCTCTGCCTCTTCGCCAATATCATCTCATTGAAGCAGTTCGAGCACCTACGCCGTGCGGATACGGATTACGCGACGATAACCACTATTGTCGAGCGGTGGAATCGCAGTACATTCAGACAGCCGGTGGCAGATCTCATTGAGCGGCTGGGCTTCCTGTACCTCCGCCTGAAGCGTAGATGAACCACCTGATTATGGGTTTCCTCGGACGTTATTCAGCGGTCTTCTTTTGCATCCTGTTTCCGCTCTTTGTCAGCGAGCGGATGTGCTTCTGGGCTCGCTTTCCGCCCCCGGGAGCGGTGAAATCGCCGTTTCAGAACCTCCTTTTCCGCACCGATGATCAGCTCGACGAGGTGCTCGTTCATTTCGCTTTCTTGCTTCAGCAGTTCTGCGGCATCATCTGCGGAGAGCCCTCGGCCCGCGAGCGCAAGCAATGCGGCCTTGCCATACCTAGCAATCAGATCAGCCGATTTGGTCAGGTCTGTGACCAGTTTACCGCCCGTTTTTTCGCCTTTTCCTGCGCTCTTCCGCAGTTCACGCCGGAGCACTGCCTCATCCACGTTCACGGCGCCGATGTGCCGTGACTCGCATTCTGGACACTGCAAGTGCGAAGGATCCACATCATGCACGCGCTGAATCGCGGTATACTGCCAGCAATCGGTGCAGACGAACGTCAGAGACTCGTCCAGGAGTCTCGCGCTCACGTATTTGTAGATAACACGGTGCATTCGCTCGGGCGGAATGAGCTCGTAGCTGTGCTTCAGCGCTGCACCAATGCCGCCGATCGGACTGATCCCGTCACCGTGTATCACCGCTACCGGTAGCTCACCTGCAGGGATTCGTTTTAAGAGCGCGGCGGTTAGCGGCACATCCACGTCCTTATCCTCCGCTTCTCGCAGCGCTTCCGTGAAGACCGCGGTATCCTCAAAGGTTCGGATCACTTTCGCCAGGTCGAGCTCTGTCAGTGCGGCGTCCCGGGCGATAGCACCAAAACGGCGCGCGACATGGATGAACCGCATCTTAAACAACCTGCTCCGAGCTAATGCGCTCCTCGCAAGCGGCTCAACGGATCGGCCACCCAGATCCATAAGGATCGCCTTAACGTCCTCAGGCGCCACGTCCGTCTCCGCGACCCTCATGATGATCCGGTACGGATCCTGCTGCACGCCCACCGGCGTTCCGAGCCGGTCTGAGAGCGTGGAAGCCAGTATCATGGCGAGCGTTCGATTTGCGCGCAGTCCAAAGGAGCAGTGCAGGATGATCTGGTCTTGCCAGCGTTCGAGTGTAAGGAGCTCATCAGAAGGTACGGGATACCCGCTTTTTATTTGCCGGGCGACTTCGTCCAGTGCTCTGCTGAGCGTCTCTCGGCTACCCGGATACTGCCTCAGGGCGATCAGGTCGCTCATCCTTGCTGGTGGTGCGGTGGTAGCGCCGAGTTCGTCAGCCACGAAACGCCGAATCGTACCTACCTCGTTGGCTATCGTGTATGGAACGGGTATCTCCTCTCCGGCCCAGCTCGGAATGGAACCGGTGGGATCCTCTTCCCGCTTCACGTACAGCCGCTCACCATAGACGTGCAGGATCTTCCAGGCACGGCCACCTTCGATGAACTTGTTACCCGGGCTCCCGTATTCGGCCACGAACGCCTCATCCAGAACGCCAACCGGAACGTCGTCCTCGTCAATCACGAGGAAATGGCGTTCCTCAGGGATCATCGAGAGGTGCTCGAAGTAGTAGCTGTAGAGCGGTTTTATCCGCTGTGGCCGCAGAAAGACCCGGTCTTCGGGCGAGTACCAAAGGAGTCGCGGGATGCGCGTGTGCATATAGCTGAGGACAGCGAGGAGCTCGACCTCTTCAAGGTTGCGGTACGGATACGCCTTTCTGAGTACCGTTAAGGCCTCGTCAAAACTCCAGCGACGCTTGAACAGAAGCAGTCCGGCGATTTGATGTGCAAGTACATCGAGCGGCTTCTCAGGAATGTCCGCAGGCTCTAATTCGTCGGCGAGTGCGCGGCGGCAGATGGCCAACGCCTCCAGTGCGTCGTCCGAATCCTGAACCACGATCGCACCGTGCGCAATCCCACCGATCCGATGCCCGCTGCGCCCGATCCGCTGAAGGAGACGCGTTACCTGTCGGGGCGAGTTATATTGAACCACAAAATCCAGTCGCCCGATATCAATTCCCAACTCCAGCGAGCTCGTGCAGATGATCCCCAGCAGCTTGCCCTCCTTTATGCCGCGCTCGACCGTGATTCGGGAGGGTTTGGAGAGCGAGCCATGGTGCACCCCCATGAGGAAGTCCAAATCCCAGACACGGAACCTGCTCCCGAGTATCTCGGTAATCGAGCGTGTATTCGTGAAGATCAATGTTGATTCGTGCGCTTCCACGAGCGCACGCATCAATCGTAACCGAGCGGCAACGTCAGGATACGTATAGAGCTCCTGTGATAGCTGGTAATCGTCCGCATCGGCTTTTGGATAGTGCACCGTCACCTGTATGGAGCGCGCGACGGAGACGTTGACGATCTCGCACTCGCGCTCGGTACCCACCAGGAACTTCGCCACACGCTCGGGCGAGCCGATGGTAGCTGATAAGCCAATGAGCTGGAAGTCGCCCTCTTTCAGGTACCGGAGTCGTTCCAGGGCGAGTGCCAGTTGCGAGCCGCGTTTGTCGATCGCGAGTTCATGCACCTCGTCCACGATCACCCAGCGGACCGTGGTCAGATGCTGCCGCATAAGCCTGCCCGGTAAGATCGCCTGTAACGTCTCCGGTGTGGTGATCAGGATATCGGGCGGGACCATCGCCTGTGCTTCTCGCTCCCGTGTCGTGGTATCGCCGTGGCGCATGCCCAACCGCAGATCGAGCCGTTTGCACCACCACTGCAGTCGCTCGAGCATATCGCGATTCAGGGCCTTGAGTGGCGTGATGTACAGGAGCTTGATGCCCGGCTCTCGCGTTCGCGTCAGAAGCGCATCGAGCACCGGTAACAAGGCCGATTCGGTCTTACCCGTTGCGGTCGGCGCGATCAATAAGACGTTCTTCCCGGCCATGATAGAGGGTATCGCCCTGCTTTGCGGCTCTGTAGGGTGCGTGAAGCCCTTCTCGCTGATCGCACGCTGGAGTGGGCTCGAGAACGCTTGAAACACATCAGATGGCATTGCTTGTAAGTACCGTATCTGCGTGATTAGTACTGAGAGCTGCGAGCAGAAAAAGCCGCAAACGGCGTCGTGAACGCAGTATTCCGTAAACGTGAGACTGCGAGGCGAAGCAAAAGCTAATATGGTGAGAAGACAAGGGATATTCAGGCTCCGTTTTACTGACGAGGTTGGGACATGAGCGGCTTATTTCATCTCCGGCGGGGCGTCATACCGGCCTGCGACGTACGGGATCTGCGAACGCTGCGAACGCTAGTTATGGCTACCTGCGATCTCGAGGGCATTGTGGGCTATAAAATCGGCGCACTCCTTGGCTTGACCTACGGGCTCCCGCAACTGGTGGAGGCGATCAAGGAATACACCGCGTTGCCGGTGATCTACGACCATCAGAAGGCGGGCACTGATATTCCGGAGATGGGCGAGCACTTCGCGGCCGTATGCGCAGACGCGGGCGTAAAAGGTGTCATTATATTCCCGCAGGCAGGTCCGGCGACCGAGGCCGCGTTCATCGATGCGCTCTTCGCGGAGCGGCTAGTGCCACTCGTAGGTGGGGAGATGACGCACCCCCGGTATTTAACGACCCAGGGCGGATTTCTGAGTGATGACGCACCTGATGCGATGTACACGCTCGCCGCTGAGCGGGGCGTGACCCATTTCATCGTGCCCGGGAACAAACCCGCAGTCATTACCCGCTACCACCATCTGCTGGCTCAGCTGGTTACGGAGCCGGCATACAGCATGCCGGGCATTGGGCGCCAGGGCGGTGCTATTCGAGCTGCATTTGACGCCCTGGAGGGCGCACCCGCCTATGCGATCATCGGCGCGAGCATTTACGAACAGGACGATATGGCAGCGGCGGCGCGGCGGTTCTGCGCTGAAGCGCTCCAGGATACCGGAAGTTCGGGACCATGAGCTGGGAGAACGAGAAAAGGTGCATCGGGGAAGAGCTTGTGCGCGCGTTGTACCACCATGGCCTGATCAGGACATGGTATCGCGATAATCCGCGTGGTTGGAGACTCGTATCCGGGCTCTGGAGTCCACTATATATCCAGCTACGTCCACTGTCCTCCTATCCGGAACTGCTCAAGAATGTGGGCGGGGCATTAGGACGATTGATCGCGGAAGAATGTGCAGACCTTACCCGGGTCATCGGCGTTGCGACCGCGGGCATACCGATCGCAACCGCCGTATCACTCATGGCGAATATCCCTGCCTGCTTCACGCGGAAATTGGAAGGGGTGCGATCCTTGCAGGATCTGAACCAGCTTCTTAAGGGCTATGGCGAGCATTCGATGATCGAGGGCATCTTAGAGGATGGCGATCATGTGGGAATTGTGGACGATCTCGTAACGAAGTTTGACAGCAAGGTGCTCGCCCTCAAACAGCTGGAATTCGAGCTACAGCTTCGCGGCTTGCAACAGGTGACCTGCTCGGATATCATCGTGGTTCTTGATCGCGAGCAGGGTGCGACCGAACGCGCAAAGGACTACGCCATCACGCTCCACAGTCTCATTCCCTTCCGGTCCCGGGGCATCGAATGGCTCAAGGAGGCGCTTGCCGATCGTGAATATGAGATCATTCGCGATTACCTGCGGTATCCAGAACACTATCAGGATCCGCGTGTGCACGCAGAGCTCGCAGCGCTCATAGTAGAGCGGTAGCTCCTCCGTTCAGCTCAGCTCAGAGCTGAGGATCGGCCACCTGAGCCCTACACATCGCCACCAGGTCCGCTTGCTCAGCTTCCAGAATCTGTTGCGCGAGCGCCAGACTGCGAATGTTGCCCGCGCAGATGACAGGAACATCGACCATTCCATTTATTTAGCGCGGCCGCGAGCGGAACGTGCTGCGCATAAGTCGTCAATCGGAGCACGTTCGTCGCGCCCGCGCCATCTACCGAAACGGCGATACCGCCCCGGGCAGTCTCGCAATAGAACCGCAGGAGACGGTCGGTAACGAAACCGTCCGTTGTGGCGTAATTGGTCTGAACGGGCGGAAAGACTATTCGATTCTATTCGTGAGTGTCACACCGCCGACGGTCAGCGGTTTAAAGACAGCATCGAACATGTATGTATCACTCGCTAGCTGTTTTATCAATTTGACACTGATGTAGCGGGGGTTTACCCATAAAAATAGGTATCGTAATCACCCACCATGTGAAAAATTTCTAACCGGCTAAGGTAAAACACATACCAAAATGGTGCGCATAACCGCGATAAATACCTGCTTCTTTTTTATACACCCTTGAGGGCTAGATACCACAGGAGCTCGATCTGTACCATGCCCGCGTCCGCCCTTCAGACACTCGTGAAGATCGCAGATACCGACCTGCAGCAGTCGCTCACGCTGATCCTGGAGGAGACTCTCGCTCACGTTGTGCGGCACATTGGAGGGCATTCGGGCTCAACAATGCTGATCAACGAAGAGACCGGCGCGCTCGAGATGGTCGCGACCTTCGGCCTTCCCGCTGATTACATCGATCGGATTTACGCTCGCGGCGTCCCGATCACCTGCAGTCCGGCAGGTATCGTCTTGAAGACGGGTGCGTGTTACGTCGTGCCGAATATCTTCAACGAGCCACGGGATAGATGGTGGGCCGACCTGGGCAAGGAGTTTGGATTCTCCGCGCAGCTCTTCATGCCGATGAACCACAAGGGCAAGCTCATTGGCCTTCTGAATGTCTATATGCCCGACCCGCATGACTACTCGGAGAACGAGATTGCGTTCGTGAACATCGCGGCGAGCCATGCGGCTGCCGTGATCGAGAATGCGCGCTTGTACAAGGAGCTCGTGAAGAAGACGTCCGTCCTGGAACGCGAAATCAAGGAGCGCCACGATTTCGAGCACGCGCTGCACGAGCAGAAAGAGCTTCAGGCGCGTATCTTCGAGGTTTCGTCCATCGGTATCGGGATGGTTGAGATCGAAGGAACGACCCTGGAAGCGCGCAAACTCAGCTGGACGAACGACGCGATGCTGCGCCTCTTCGGTTTCGATCCACACGAAGATGAGTACAAATCGTACTTCGGTAAAAGCTCCGAGAGCATATACGCCTCGCGAGCGGAATTTGAACGCGTTTCACAACTGTTCCAGCACGAACTGCGCCGGGGCAACATAGCGCAAACCGATGCGAAATTTAAACGAAAGGATGGCTCGCTCTTCGATGGCTTTGTAAAACTCAGTCTTTTCGATCCTTCCGAGCCACGCAAGGGGGCCGTCGCCACCATCTCGGATATCTCATGGCGGAAGCAGGCGGAGGAGCGATTGCGACAGAAGGAGGAGACGGCACGCGCGCTCTTGAACGCCACTCTCGACGCCGCGTGGTTGCAGGGTCGTGATGGAGAGATCCTGGCTTTGAATGACCGAATGGCACAGCGGTATGGAAAAAGCGCTGATGAGCTTATCGGCACCTGCGTCTACGACCTCTTCCCGCCTGAGCTTGCACGGGTCAGAAGGGCCGCGGTTGACCGTGTTATCAGTGCGAAGCAGCCGTATCGGTTTGAAGACGAGTGCGAGGGCCGGATTTACGACGTCAACCTCTATCCCGTCTCCGCTGCTGACGGTACTGTTACCCACATCGCGATCTTCTCACGTGACATCACGGAGCAGAAACGCGCGGAGCAAGCGCTGGAGTACTCGGAGAAGATGTATCGGACGCTTTTCGAGAGCACCGGCGCCGCGCTGATGGTGATCGAGGAGGATATGACGATCGTGCACGTTAACGATGAGCTGGTCAGCCTCCTGGGCTATCAGAAAGAGGAGATCGAGGGGAAGGTGCAGTGGCCAGAATTGGTGGCGGATGCTGATCGGGAGCAGATGATGACGTATCATCGTCTGCGACGAGCAGATCATCCAGAAGGCGCACCCGCGAGTTACGAATTCCAGTTTATCCACAAAAATGGTGAGCTTCGCGCGGGGAGCCTGGTGGTGGGCATGATTCCGGGCACGAGACGGAGCGTGGTCGCACTTCGCGACATTACCGCGCAGAAACGGATCGAACAGGATCTCCAGCAATCAGAGGCGCGCTATAGAACCATTTTTGAAGCCACGCGTGCGCCAACGGTCATACTCGAGGAAGATGGTACCTTCGCGCTCACGAACATGGCGGGAGTGAAGATCTCCGGGTATAGCAGTAAGGTGGACCTCGAAGGTAAGCGCAAATGGACGGAGTTCATCGCGTCGCCGGATGATCTTGCGAAGATGCAGGAGATCCATCGACAGCGTCGGAGCGCGCCTGATAAAGCGCCACGGAGCTATGAATTCCTCTTCAAAGACTGCCATGGCAATCAGAAGAATATCTGCTGCACCGCGGCAGTGATTCCGGGCACAAAACGGAGTGTGGTCTCGTTTATGGATATGACTGAGCGGCGGAAGACGGAAGTTGCGCTTCGCGAGAGCGAGGAGCGGTTCCGCTCGTTCTTTGATGAGCTCGCGCTCGGGATATTTATGATCAACCCGGAGGGGCAGATAATCGCAGCGAACAAGGCTATTTGCCAGCTCATGGGCTATGCTCAGGGGGAACTTGTGGGCCAGCATGTTTCTGCTTTCTACCCTGCAGATGAGGCGGATACGGATACCACCTGGTACGCCACCTCTGTTGCGGAAGAGCAGAGCCGTTCTGTGACGGAACGGCGGTTCATGCGGAAGAATGGCGAGACCCTCTGGACGCGTCTTCATCTCACTGGCGTGAAGGACACCGACGGGAACGTTAAGCACGCGACCGTCCTCTGTGAGGACGTCACCGAATATAAAAACCTGGCGGAAACGTTAATAAAAAAACGACAGGACGTAGAGAACCTGCTGACTCAGCTCAATCGTATGGAAAGGGCATTGAACGAGAGTGAGAAGAAGTACAAGGAAATTACCGAATTCTTACCGGATCTGATTTATAAGTCGATTCTCATCGATTCCTAGTTGTATGTGGCTGGAACAGGAAGGAAGCAGCCACAGCGGCCCTGAGAAAACTTATCAGCAAGCGATGCTTCTCAGCTTCCGGGGCCGGGGATTGCGTTCAAGCACGGGTGGCATCGTTGACGAGTTCAGAGCGGCCACGAGCTCAGTGCAAAGGATCATAATCGCCCGCTTGTGCTCCTCTTTGCTCCGGTGCATCTCGAATGGCGAGATTTTCAACGCAGTATATTTCGTGAGGTCAGAGACCAAGCCGTTCTCCTCGCAATAGTTCTTGAATTGTACCAGTAATATATGGATATGCACCAGCTCTTCTTTTCTCATTACACGGTATATTTATCGGTATTAGCACTATATAAGAACGGGGCTGTAAATAGGAAAGCGCCAACGGCAATGCTGACGCACGCTGGTTAGCCTCGCTCTGCATCCCGGGTTAATCGAGCTTATACCCTAACTGCTCGCAGAGCGCTCGGCGCTCCTGCTTTTCCGCAGACGTCTCTATCCGCGTTGCCGCGGCGCCATCCACAACACCGATCACCGCGCGGCCAAGTTCGGTTTCCGCAACGATGACTTCGAGCTGGTTCGCGGAAGCGACGAAGATCGTGGCCACCGCAGGATGCGCCTTCAACGCCTGCAGGACGTTGATCGGGAACGCGTTATCGAGGAGAATAAAAAAAGTATGAGAGGCGGCGATTCGGAGACAGTTCGCACCGGCGAGCTGTTTCAGGCGCTCCTCATTCCCCGTGACTCTCGTCAACTTCGGCACCGCTTCGTTCATGGCGACCGCGCATGTGATCCCCGGCACGGTGGTCAGGAGCGTCATGAAGAGGTCATCACAGGTGAAGATACTGAAATTGCCCTGACCAATAATCACCTGCTTCCCTTCAGGATTCTCGATCCCGATCCGTTCGATCTTCACGGCTGCCGTGGCAGTGCCCATACTTCGTTCCACCGTCTCATGGTGTGCCAGAACGCACGCAAGAGAGAACCGTCTTGGTTAGGCTCGGTTTCGTTTAACGAAACTACGCCTCTTGCATGCTGATCGCGCCCTGTTCGCAGACATCCACGCAGGACTCGCAATCGGTGCATTCCTCAGCGTTGACCTTCGCTTTTGCGTTGTCACCCTCGCCCTCCAGCGTGATACACTCGACCGCGCACTCCTCTACACAGGTTCCACATCCGTTACACTTCTCTTCATCTACTACTGCTGGCATTTTTCTTTCACTCCTTTTTGATATCTTCCATTCCACTTATTACTGCTTTATATAAATTACTCTTTACGCTTTTCTCGCCACTCGGCGTGCACGCACTCACTCGTGGTTTGCACCAGCAAGCGTCCGGATCGCGAGATAGACCGCTTTATCCCCGATTTGCCAGGTCTTCCCGTACACGCGTTCGTCTTCGGAACTCACGGGCGTTCCCTCCTCGAGCGTCTCGGCCAGCGTCTCCGTGCAGATATACTCGGCGAAGTGCTGGATCGCATCCCTGACCTCAGCATCGCCGGCGTAGGTCAACGCTATCCGTTCGGTATATTCCAGATCGAGATCCTTCCGCATACCCTGCGCGCGCCGCACGATGTCACGCACCAGGCCTTCTTCGATGAGTGCCCTGTCCGGGCAGCAATCCAGATACAGGCAGAGCCCCGCCTCCAGCTCTACTGCGCGGTACTTCTCGAACTCGCGCGCAAGGAGGAGCTCCGCAGCCGCTTTTGATGACTCCTCGAAGCGCACGTCACGGACATTTACCTCCTCCTCCAGCACTGAAATCAGTTCCTCGCAGTGTGCCCGCTGTTCTGCGCTGCAGGTGATCACCAGTTCGCGCAATGGCTGCCGTATCTTGATGCCCGCATCCGACCGTGCTCGCCGACCAGCCTCAACAAGGTCTGAGATAAGTTGCATCGCAGACTCCAGGCCGGTATCGATGAGCGTTTCATCGGGTAGCGGATAATCGCAGAGATGGACGCTCTCCTTTGCAGCTTTTGAAACACCGCGTACGATATTCTGATAGATGTGCTCCGTAAGGAACGGGACGAAGGGCGCGAGCAGTTTGCAGAGCGCGACAAGCACCTCATAGAGCGTTGTATACGCGCACTCCTTATCCAGGTTCTCCTCGGTGATCCAGAACCGGCGTCGAGAGCGGCGGATGTACCAGTTGCTCAGCTCATCCGAGACGAACTCCTCGAGTTTCCGTGCGGCCACGTGCAGTTCATAGCGCTCAAGTGCCCCAATGACCTCACGGGTGAGGGTGTTCAGCCGCGAGATGAGCCAGCGATCCATGGGGTTCCGCAGCTCGACCGGTATGCTCTTCTCAACGGGATTGAACTCGTCAATGTTCGCATAGGTGATGAAGAAGAAGTAGGAGTTCCAGAGCGTATTCAGGAACTTCTTCTGCTTCTCCCTGATCGCCTCAGCGGAGAACCTGATGTCCTCGGTCAAGGGTCCGGCGGTAATGAGATACCAGCGCAGCGCGTCCGCCGCTTCGGTCTTGAAGAGCGCATTGATGTCCACCACGTTACCCTTGCTCTTGCTCATCTTCACGCCCTTCTCGTCGAGTATATGGCCGAGCGAGAGCACGGTGAGGTACGGCGGCTGGTCAAAAACCGCGGTCGAGACCCCGAGGAGCGAATAGAACCAGCCCCGTGTCTGATCGATCGCTTCGGTAATGAAGCTTGCCGGGAAATTCTCGGTGAAGCGCTCTGTGTCGAACGGATAATGCCACTGTGCGAACGGCGCGGAACCGGAATCGTACCAGCAGTCGATCACGTCCTTTACCCGCTGCATAGCACCACCGCACGCGTCACATTTCAGAATTACCTCGTCAATATACGGCCGGTGGAGATCGATGTCATCCGGCACGGGGCTTTGCGCCTTCTCCTGCACCTCCTTCAGGCTGCCCACGCAGTGCTGTGCTCCGCACCCCGTGCAGATCCAGATAGGTAATGGTGTGCCCCAGAACCGCTCGCGACTCAGTGCCCAGTCAGCGATGTTCTCCAGGAAGTTCCCGAACCGGCCGTATTTCAGATGCCCGGGATACCAGGTGATCTGCTCGTTGTTCGCCAACAGGTGCTCACGGAGCTGAGACATCCCGATGAACCATGATTCACGTGCGTAATAGAGGAGCGGTGAATTGCAGCGCCAGCAGAAGGGATAGGAGTGCACATAGCGCTCCTCCTTATACAGAATCCCGCGCTCACGCAGCATCTCAATGATCTCGCGATCAGCGTCCTTCACGAAGATGCCCGCAAGGGGTGGCACCTCGTCGGTGAAGCGGCCCTCGCTATCCACCGGTTGCGTGAAGCCCAGCTCGCGCACCTTGCAGGCCTCATAATCGACCTCACCAAATGCGGGCGCGATATGCACGATGCCTGAGCCCTCATCAAGGGTGACAAACTCGGCGGTGATCACCTTGTGCGCTTCACCTTCGATTTTCGCATAGGCAAAGAGCGGCTCGTAGTCTTCGCCTTCCAAATCCTTGCCTTTGAACCGCTCCAGCACCTCGTACGCATCATCAATAACGTTCAAGCGCGATTCCGCGAGGATGTATTCCTCCTTGCCGGTACGTCCGAATTCGTCCTCCACGGTCACCGCTATCTTAGCGTAGGTGTGCTCAGGATGAAGAGCGAGTGCGATATTCCCGAGGAGCGTCCACGGCGTGGTCGTCCATGCGAGCAGGAAGATCGGGGTCGCCTCGTCTGCCGTTCGCTTTAGCTTGAACTTCACGAAGACTGACGGTTCTTCCACGTCGCGGTAGCCCTGCGCGACCTCGTGGCTGCTAAGTGTGGTCTCACACCGCGGGCAGTAGGGAACAACCTTATGGCCCTTGTAGAGCAGTCCCTTATCCCAGATCGTCTTTAGCGACCACCAGACCGATTCGATATAGTTCTTGTGGAATGTAACATAAGGATCGTCCATATCGATCCAGAAGCCGACCCGGGTGGTGGCATGCACCCATTCTTTCTCGTACCTGAAAACCGATTCTTTACACTTACGGTTGAAGTTCTCGATGCCGTACTTCTCGATCTCGGGCTTGGTGCGAATACCCAGCTCCTTCTCCACCTCGATCTCGACGGGCAGTCCATGCGTATCCCAGCCAGCTTTACGGGGCACGTAGTAGCCGCGCATCGCCTTATACCGAAGTACAAGGTCTTTCACGACGCGGGTGAGGATGTGGCCGGGATGCGGGAGTCCATTCGCCGTAGGGGGACCTTCAACGAAGACGAACCGCTCACCACCCTCGCGCTGGTTCACACTGCGCTCGAAGGCCTGCTCGCTATCCCAGAGCGCCAGAATCGCCTGCTCCAGCGCCAGGAAATCCGCTTTCTGCGTCTCTTTTTCAAAATACGGCATGCAAATCACCTTGTAGTTCGCTCGTTTCGTGACAGTATATGTACATGCCTTGATAGATATATCTTTATAACCACCTGTGGAGAGCGTTTGTCTCATCAACGTGACGTTCTTTTCTTCCGCCGCATTTTAGATGAGTGAGTACTCCTAAAGGAAGGGAAGGGGGCCTCGTTCTCATGCAGGAGATACGCACCATCCTCGCACTCGGATTCTCCGTTCGGCACATCGTCTGCTCAGGTCAGCGAGCGGGCTACGAGATGTCCGCGGCCGATGCGTTTGGAGATGTTGATACGAGACGTTGTGCACGCTTTTTTTACCCGCTGGATCCCTGTGCGCTTCATGAAGGGCTCACGGATTTTGAGGACGTGATCGGTCTCGTTGATGGCGTGATTATGGGCTCGGGATTCGAGGGCGCGGATTTCAGCTGTCTCTCGGAAACTGCGCGTGGCAAAATCCTGGGGAATAGACCGGAGACGACGAGCGTGGTGGCAGACAAGGTGTGGCTGGCAGCGCATTTGGACGAACTGGGTATCCCGCACCCCCGGACGCTGAGCGGTCATGCGATATCAGAATTGTGCGCTCAGAAGAGGCGCATACCGCTCTGTTACCCGGTGGTGGCCAAGCCTGCTCGAGGCGGCGGCGGTACCGCGAACTTCTTCTGCCAGACCGATAAGGAGCTGATCAGAACAGCAAAGGCGCTGCCTGACTTC
This sequence comes from Methanomicrobia archaeon, assembly GCA_016928455.1. Taxonomy (GTDB): domain Archaea; phylum Halobacteriota; class Syntropharchaeia; order Alkanophagales; family Methanospirareceae; genus JACGMN01. The sequence goes on along the minus strand of JAFGKP010000117.1, from coordinate 2,254 downwards.
CTGTACCAGGACTACCTCAAAGGGCAGCATGCTTCGGTCTCTGTGCTCTTATCCCGGCATGAAGCGGTTTCGATCTGCCTGAACGAGCAGCTGTTAGGTGTGCAGTCGCTCTGCGCGCCCGGCCCTCTGGTCTACTGCGGGAACGTCTCACCCATGACCACGCCACGATCGATTGCGGTGTGTGAACTCGCGGAGGACGTGACCGCTGAATTGGGGTTGATCGGCTCGAACGGCGTGGACGTTGTGCTTACCGACGACGGACCGGTCATAATCGAGGTGAACCCGCGCGTGCAGGGCAGTCTGGATACCGTTGAGCTCGCGACCGGTTTGAACATCGTGGATGCCCACGTTCGCGCAGTTGCAGGAGAGCTGCCAGCACAAATCGCGGTGAAACGGTACGCGGCCAAGACGATCGTGTTTGCCGCGCGCGATGGTCTCGTAACAGAAGACCTTGCGCATGGGGGGCCAGGAATAGTGGACATACCAGCACGAGGGAGATCGGTGCACCAGGGCGAGCCCATCGCCACGGGAATCGGTGTCGGAACGTCACGAGCAGACGCGTGCGCGAGGGCGATGAAACGGGTAGCGCGGATACAAGCGGCGGTGACCTCGTAAGAAGCAGAGCTCAGACCAGCTCTGGATTGTTCATGCGACCCGGCATGCAAAAGATTTAGGGTAGTGTATACACGTTCTCGACAACCTTTAACTGCTGGGTTACCAATCTCACTATGCTATGCGGTGGACGTACGCGAAGGCGGGAGTGGATATCACGAAGGAACACAGCGTGGTCAAAGCGATCTCTGATATGATCACGCGGCAGACGGGCTTGCACGGCTTTGCCGGGCTCTTCGAACTCCCCTTTGATCCCTTCCATCTCATCGCGATATCGACCGATGGGGTCGGCTCGAAGGTGCTCATCGCCGAGCAGCTCGGGAAGTGGGATACCATCGGGATCGACTGCGTCGCGATGAACGTAAATGACCTGTACTGTCTGGGTGCGACGCCACTCGCGTTCGTTGATTATCTCGCCATCGATCGGCCTGATGAACGGGTCGCGGTGGCGGTGGCCCGGGGTCTGGAAGCCGGTGCGGAACTCGCGGATATTTATATTGTGAGCGGCGAGACGGCGATCTTACCGGAGCTGGTCAACGGTTTAGACCTCTCGGGGACTTGTGTCGGTTATGTGCATAAAGACCGGGTAATTACGGGCGAGAAGATCGAGGTGGGCGACCTCGTCATGGGACTGAGAAGTGCAGGCGTCCACAGTAACGGCTTGACGCTCGCCCGAAAGGTGGTCGAGTCCGCGGGGTTTGCGTATACCGATCCGTTCCCGCCGAACCCCGAGAAGAGTATCGGTGCAGAACTGCTCACACCGACGAGAATCTATACGGAGGTCCTGGAGCTGATGGCGCACTGCGAGGTGCATGGCGCGGCACACATCACGGGCAGCGGATTCCTCAAGCTGGCAAGAATTACCGAACTCGGCTACGATATCTATAATCCGTTCGAGCCGCAGGAAATCTTTGCGTTCCTTCAGGAGCAGGGCGACATCACTGCCGAGGAGATGTATAAGACCTTCAACATGGGTATGGGCTTCGCGGTGGTGATCCCCGAGCATGCGAAGCGGGAAGCGCTACGAATGACCGGGGGTCAAATAGTTGGCGAGGTCGTGGCCAAGAAGAGAGGAATTAAAGTCGGTGACGTGCGGATCGTATAGCCTTCGTTCGATAGTGCTGTGATAAGCGTGAGCTGAACCATTACTTCATCATATCCATCAGTTTACCGAATGGCATCCCTTTCATCGCCGGCTGTTTCCCGCGGCCTTTTCCAAACTGTTTCATCATCTTCTGCATCATGCGATGATACTTGAGCAGCGAGCTCACCTCTGCCGTTGTCGTGCCCGCCCCACGCGCAATGCGGCGTAGCCGTGAGCCGTCGATGATCTTCGGATCATTCAGCTCTTGCTCGGTCATCGAATCCATGATCACCCGGAATCGGCCCAATTTATCCTCCGTGATCTGGTACATCTCATCATTGATATCAACGCCCAAACCGCCCAGGGGCAGCATCTGCATGATCTTCTTGAACGGCCCCATCTTCCGCACCGCTTCCAGTTGCTTGTACAGATCGTTCAGGGTGAACTTACCCTTCAGGATGTCAGTATCCACCTCCTTCTCGGTCAGACTCTCCTCAGCCATCTCGATCAGCGACTTGATATCGCCCATGCCGAGCAGCCGCGAGATGAACCGATCAG
>JAFGKP010000116.1 GCA_016928455.1 Methanomicrobia archaeon | reverse complement strand
TTCTTCAGCCCGATTCGCTGCGCGAAGAGGTCCTGCACGAGCTGATGCGGGGGCAGTGCGAACTCCTGATGGATGATGCCCAGTTTGCTCCGCGCCTCGATCGAGCGTCTCCCGTATTCCGCAATATTCGCAAAATCGACGCGACCGATCCGTATGAGGATGTGTCCCCGGTCAGGGCTCTCAAAACCGCCCAGGAGCCGCATGAAGACGGTTTTACCCATGGCAGACGGCCCTACTATACCGACAATATCGCCCTGAGGGATCTTAACGGTCACATCCTGCATCTCAATGGTGCGCATAAGTGTATGGCTCGTGACCATATCGTAGCGCTTCCAGACATGATCGATCCAGACCATGGTGTGTCGTTCATCCGCGATGGGTGCTAAGGATTTGACGGGCTCGAGCGGCTCCAGGAACTTCCTGATTATCCGTTCCGGATCGCCCTGGTCAACGATTCGACCGTGATCCAGCATGAGCACACGATCGCAAAGATACCGATGGACATCAGGCATATGCGAGACGAGCAATATACCCAGATTCGTCCGTTCTTTCACCCGTTTCACACTATCGAGCAGATATTTGCGCGTAAGGGGGTCGGACATCGTACCCGGCTCGTCGAGCAGTAATAACGAGGGCTCTTTTGCCAGTTGCCGCGCAAGCAATACGCGCTGCTTGTCGCCGCCACTCAGGATGGTGTAGAGATGATTCCATTTATCACGGAGACCAACAAGATCGAGGATCTTGAACGCCTCCTGCTTCAGCTCTTCGTACTCGTCCTCGATCACGGGGACTTCCTCGAGGCCCGTCTGCTTCGCCCGCAGCCGCTTGATCACGTTATCGATCACTGAGATGTTATAGAGTGCGAAAGAGCGCTGGAGATGGAATGCGGTCTTATCCCGAAGCTTCCGGAAATCCGCGTAATCGGAATCAGGCGTCACGCAGATGCCGTCCATTTCTATGAACCCCTCGTCGAATCGTTCGTAACCGCGAAGCATGCGGAGCAGCGTCGTCTTGCCCGCACCACTGCGGCCGATAATGCCTACTGTCTCGCCTTCATTGAGCTCGAACGAGACATTGTCGAGCGCTACCAACTCCGTTTCAACGTTAGATAACGTATATCGCTTACAGAGCCCTTGAACACGTAATAATGCTCCCATCTTTCATCTATCTCCGCTTCGTACTTTACTGCTGCTTAAGTTTAGTATACGTGTCCTTGATAAAGTATTATCGAATTGATCAGAGTTCTGAGGGTGGCATGATTTGGGCGGGATTTACTGATTTGCACGCACGCGTGCGGGCGACGATAGTAACCATGTTCCAGCGCGATTTTGACCGGGGCGCGTCCTTCAGACCGACAGTTCAGGTCTTCACCGCATGGGCGAAGACCAACGAGATTCAGGACGCATTAGGCGCGAAGAGGGTCGTCTTTCAAACATGGCTCGCTTCAACGGGACTACGGAACAGGTGAACACTCTGCGCGCTTTTTCCGTGGGTGTACGTAGAGCAGCAGGATCGGAGCGATCTCACCATTGTGTGGGAGCAGCGCGGGAGATGGACCCAGCGCGCCATCGCGAAGGGTATGCGCCGACCAGGCACGCATTCACGAAGGTCGCTATGCTCTTGATAGCGAGGCGATGTACGAGGAGGATACGTTGCGGTTCATGGAGTTGATCGAAGGGTAAGGTTATAAACTGAGTGCCGCCTAAATGAGCATGAAAGCGAAAAATGGTTGATTCGCGCATGGCGATACGATTGGTCGCCATAGGGTGCATTATCGGTGCACTTGCAGGCGTCACTCTCCTGTTATGTACCACGCCAGAGTGGCAGGTAACTGAGGACGGACGCGTGGAATATCCGCCCGTTAAACTCGATTATTCAGCAAAGATGATCGAAGCAGCCGATACGTATACGCTCTCTGAAGTCAGTTATAAGAGCAGAGATGCGCAGATCGCCGGGCTTCTCCGGATACCAACCGACGCGAATCGTCGAGTTCCAGGGGTTGTCGTGCTCCCCGGAGCGACCGTAAGCAAAGAGGGCGAGCAAGGACTCGCCAAATATCTCTGCAGTCTCGGCTACGCTAGTATTGCCCTTGACCAGCGTAATCTCGGTATTATTGATATTCAAAGCGATTTAGAGCGGTTTGTGAATAATGAGGAGCCTACCGAGCACAAAATGGTGCATGATGCACTTGTTGCCGCGGCAGTCTTACGCGATCAGCCAGAAATCGATCCGGATCGGATTGTGTATGCGGGTGAAAGCAACGGTGCGCGGTTTGCCATCATTGCCTGTGCGCTTGACCCAGAAGCGCGAGGGGTAATTGCAATAAGTACGTGCGGTTACGGCATCGAGGCTGCTCTTGCTTCTGGGCGGCTGGTCGAGCCTGAACTGATTCGATTTTACAAATCGATCGATCCTGAGACCTATCTGAGCAATGTATCTCCCCGAAGGTTCGTGATGTTGCATTCCGTGAATGACACGATCATCGATTACGCAAACGCAGAACAGAGCTATGGAAAAGCGCACGAGCCAAAAGCACTGTATACCGTTACGTGCACCACGCATGGCTACTGCTCGGAGATGGCGGATGCGCTCAAAACCGAGCTTGCAGGTATGGTGGGGGTGGCGTGATTTTTACTCTTATGAGCGGTCTCCTTCCTGCAACATCATACTTAAACGGTCATCTTTTTCGCGCTCGCGTTATCGACCAGATATTTAACCATACAGGCGTGCTCGACCGAGCTGAGAATAACGAACGCCTCATCCACCGTGGCACCGCGTGCAAACACGCCATGACCCTGCACGATGATACCTTTGTGGTCGCGGAGCGCGTTTGACGCGTTTCGTGCTAATTCCTCGGACCCAACGCCGCCCCGCACGATCGGAATCTCATGCAGCACGTAGAGGCTCTCGGAATCCTCAGGCACGAGCTGCTCGCCCGGGTCGTAGAGCATCGAGATCGCGACCGCATAATTCGAGTGCCCGTGGAGAATAGCGAGCGCAGAGGTCGTGCGGTAAATCGCACGGTGGACATTGACCTCTGTTGATGCGATAACGTCGAGCTCGTCAGGTTTCGCTCGATCCACAGGAACAGTCACAATCTGCCCTTCCAGCTCGTCAAGCATGCTCCCTGTCGTACTGATCAGCATCTGATCGCCCACGCGTTTGCTCACGTTCCCGAAATGCGAGTGCGCAAGCCCGGCCGCCACGATCTTCTTCCCGTACTTGATCAGCTCCTGCATCGCGCTTGCTCTATACTACGATGGGCGTATCGAAAAGCCTTTTCATCACGGTCGCTCGCTGAGCCGTGCCTTTTGGCGTGCCTGCTCGTACAGGTCCCGATACTGCCGGAAGTGCTCACGGCCGTCGTCCGTTAAGCGTGATTCATAATCCTGCAGTGCCGTTTTCACCTGCTGCTCGTTCAAAACAGAGAACACGGCGAGCGACCGCGCTGCCTGGCGTCGTACACTCGAATCGGGGTCGGATAGCGCATGAATTAGTGGCTCGAGCGCTTTAAAATCACGGAGCGAGCCGAGTGCCCACGCAGTTTGCTCGCGCACGTCAGCACGATCGTCTTTTAGCGCTTGCAGTAACGGTGCAACCGCCCTAGGATCGCCGATATTGCCAAGTGCCCACGCCGCTTTACGGCGAATGTCCCACCGATCGTTCGTTAACGCGCGAATGAGTGGCTCGACCGCGGATTCACCGAGGTTGCCGAGCGCAAAGGCCGCCCTCCGTCGCACATCCCAGTGCTCATCGGTCAATGCCTGTATCAGCTCTCCAACAGGTCGCTCGCGCTCTTTTGAACCCTTCCTGGCCGTCAAAGCGGCATTTAAACGGTTCTTCTCCTTATCATGAGCCATTTTCTCACCGTTTTAGTACATCGCTTTATGCATGCAGATCAATACCCAGCCGTTTGATAAACGAGGCGCAGAAATTCGGCTTTCCCCTCATCAGCTCATCCTGAAGACTTTCAACGATCTCGATCTCAAGCTCGCTATTTCGTCGAGCCGCAACAGAAAGGAGGTCATTATGGAAGGTGAGGTCAAACGTCTCCGCACCCAGCGTGATGGTGAACGCAACGCGCTTTCTTGCGGTTAGATCACCTTCAACCTGGTGTAACAGCTCATCCGTCAAAGTAAGAGCGTCACCGTGCTCAGGACGAAACGTGATCTCATCGGAGACGATCCTGTTAATGTGGAACGGGGCACAGCCTTCACTTCGTATCGCCTTTCGGTTCGTCCAGAAGAAGCACCAGATCAATTTCCGGCGCACCGCCATGCCAGGATCAATACTGAGCGACCGCATAGTTCACGCCCCGGGTCCCGCTATTCTCTGAATACCAGTAGTACACTCATTCTTGATATTTGTTCGTTCGCATAGCAGCGTCTTATGATCGAAAACGTTACTACTTCCTATAACTTTACGTCTGGTGTCAAATCATTGCGAAATTTATGAATAAGATGAGAGCCGCACTCGGGGCACTTGCCCTTATCATAACGCTCAGTGTAGCGCTCGTGGGCTGTGTGGAGCAGGACTCATCGGTGCCTGCACCCACCACAGCAGTCCGTGAATTACCGGTTCAGTACGGCTATCGGATCATCAACGTTTACCCGCATGATCCCATGGCCTTCACGCAAGGCTTGGTCTGGGAGAACGGGTACTTCTATGAAGGAACCGGGAGGCACGGTGAATCGAGATTGCGAATGGTCGTCCCGGAAACCGGGGCAGTCATTACTGACTATCAACTGCCCGCGCAGTACTTCGGCGAGGGCATTACCCTCTGGAACGATTCCATTATTCAGCTCACCTACCAGTCCCGGATCGGCTTCGTCTACGATAAAGAGACGTTTCAGCTCCGGCGCACGTTCGCCTACACCACTGAGGGCTGGGGGCTCACGCACGACGGAAGGCATCTGATCATGAGTGACGGCACAGCGACGCTCCATTTCCTGGACCCGGAGACCTTCGAAGAGGTCATGCAGCTTGAGGTCCGTGACAACGACACACCGGTAACGCAACTCAACGAGCTCGAATTCATTAAGGGCACGATCTACGCGAACGTGTGGCCGACCGATCGCATCGTGATGATCGCACCGGAAAGCGGGCAGGTCGTTGGCTGGATAGCCCTCACCGGGCTCTTGAGCGCGGAGAATCGACTCCAGCCCGTCGATGTGCTCAACGGGATTGCGTACGACGAGGCAACTGATCGGCTTTTCGTCACCGGGAAGCTCTGGCCGAAGCTCTTCGAGATCGAGCTGGAGGGCACGTAACCCGATGTCCACAATGCATAAAGCTATTTACGTGACGACAAGCAACGAACGATAGGTGAGCGACAAATGGAAACGACCTACCGCACTGTACTCTTAGCCGGGCTCACCGTTTCTCTCATACTGCTGACCGTTACAGTCGTCAGCATCGAGCTCATGAGCGATCGATCCGCACGTGAGGGCGAATTGGGCGCTGAATTGCCGATTAAAATAGGCGCGGTCTACAACCTGGCGGGCGCGCAATCCTCGCTTGATACACCCTCGGCTAATGGCGCGAAGCTCGCGGTTAAGGAGCTGAATGCGCAGGGTGGCATAGGTGACCGGGAGCTTCAGCTGGTACTTTACGACGGAAAGACTGACCCCCGCACCATTGCGGATTGCGCCCATCGCTTGATTGACACGGATCTGGTCTGTGCGGTCATTGGGTTTAGCGATACTGACATGGTTCTCGCCGCCGCGCCTATTGTAGCGGAAGCAGGCAGGGTCTTCATTACATCGGGCGCCACCTCGCCGAAACTGCCTGAGGACGTGCCGGGGTATCTCTTCCTCGCCTGCTTTGGTGATACTGTGCAAGCTGCTGCGAGCGCAGAATACGCCTATGAGTACCTGGGCTTGAAGACCGCGTACCTGTTGGTGGACGAGGACATGGAATATACACGCCTCTTAGCCGCGTATTTCGCGGCACGATACACCGAACTGGGTGGTACGATTTTGCTGGAAGATTCTTTCACGGGCGGCACAACGAACTTTTCGGTGCAGATCGCTGCACTGAACGGGCTAACCCCTGCGCCTGAACTGCTCTACATCGCATCAGGGCCCGATGAGATCGGGACGATAGTGAAGCAGTTCAGGGAGGCGGGGATCTTGCAGCCGATCTTCGGTGGTGATGCGTATGATACGCCGGAATTGGTGCGGATCGCGGGCACGGAGACGAGCGATGTTTATTTCACGACACACGCGCTGCTCGACGAAGACACGGGCACTGAACGTGCCAGAGCATTCATCGTCGCGTACCGGACGAACTACGGTGTTGAGCCTGAAAATGCGTTCGCTGCACTGGGGTACGACACGGTGATGCTCCTGGCCAATGCGATTGATCGTGCCGGCTCGGACGACCCCGAGGCGATTCTGCAAGCGCTACAGTCAACGAAGGACTGGGAGGGCGTTACCGGCTCGATCAGCTATGAGCAGGCGAGCAGAATACCCACAAAGGGCGTGACGATCGTCTCCGTGGTGAACGGCACATTCACATACATGGAGACCATCGTGCCGGAGAAGGTGCCCGCGCCGTAGCGCCCTTCCGTTGCAGGTGCATGGTCGGGTGCGAAGCCACTATCTCTGTAGTGAGTATTCGTTAGAATTTCAGCTGGTTCAGTCCCAATCGTTTCAACGTCCGCTCAGTGGGTACGCCGCTGTCGTCCCAGCCACGCATCCGATAGTATTCGGAGCGAGTCTTCAGGAACTCCTCGCGGTTTATCACTCGCCCGTTAACCTCCTCATTGAAGAACCGGGCGGGTAACATGTCCTCGTCCTTGGTGAATCCCTCTCGTAGATTGTACAGCCGCTCTAGGTTCCAGATCCGCTCGCCAATCAGCATGAGGTCTTCCGAGGTAAACGTCACGCCGGTTACGGCACTCAGTATATTCGCGTACTCCTCCTCGCCGGCACCGAAGACTGCGAATTTGCAGACCACGAGCGAATCGACCGCGGCGAAGCGGTCCTGGAAGATCTTAACGTGCCCCGCCTTGCCCGCTAGCGTATACGGGTCGATAGCTTTCGGCTTTCGCAGGATCTCCGGTGCGACGAGGTACGCTCGCGTATGACATCCGCCGCGATTCGAGGTGGCGTAGCTGAATCCAAGCCCCTTCACGCCCCGTGGGTCATATGCAGGGAGTTCAAGCCCCTTCACCTGCATCGCCGCCTCAGGACGACCTTCTGACGCTGCAAACCGCTTTGAACCCCTACCGAGCTCTTTTCCGAGCCCCTGCTCCTCGCCGATCAGTCGTGTTAATGCCACGAGCTCTGCCGGCGTGATCGCTTTATTTCGCAGCTCCGCGTAACAGCCCAGCACGCCGGCGACTGAGATGGTGTCAAGGCCGTAGTCATTACAGAGCCGGTTCGCTTCAACGATCGCGTTGTAATCAGGATTCTTAATATTCGCGCCCATCAGACCGATGGTCTCGTATTCTGGCAATTCGTTACCCTGTTCATCTTCACGTTTGCAGGCAATGGGGCAGGCATAGCAGGCGGTTCTGCGGGGTGAATACTGCTGGTCGATCGTCGTTGCAAAGAAGGGGTGGAGATCGAATGCCGGATCGAACGTGCCGAAATTCGCCGCTGGTAAGATCTTCATCCAGCTCGTTATCTTGACCAGAAATGGCGTGCCGAAGACCGCGAGACCCCTGGTAATCGTCGGACTCGCCACCAGGAGCCGATTAATGGTTTGCTTCTGCCGCTCGAATTCTTCATCGTCACAGACGTCCACGTTGCCGGTGCCTTTAATAACGACTGCTTTCAGGTTCTTTGAGCCCATGACCGCACCCACGCCACCGCGACCGAACGCGTGTTTCGCATCCACAATAATGGCAGCCAGGAGCACCTGCCGCTCGCCTGCTTTACCGATACAGGCGACGCTGCCCCCATCCTTGAGGCACGTCGTCGTCTCTTTTACGTTCTTGCCCCAGAGCTTCTCCGCAGGCCGCAATTCCACCTGATCGTCTTCAATCCCAAGTATCACCGGGTCGGGTGAGCGCCCGGTAATAACAACCGCATCATACCCTGCGCGCTTCAATTCAGGACCAAATGAGCCCCCGCAATTCGAATCGAAGATTGTCCCGGTTAAGGGCGATTTTGTTGAGAGCGAGACGCGACCCGAAGCTGGTGCTTTAGTACCTGTCAATGGCCCGGTGGCAAAGATAAGTGGATTTGCTGGCGAGAGTGCATCAACACGGCCCGCATCGTACACCAATTTCACACCGAGCCCACGGCCGCCGATATAATCCCGCAGTAACGTTTCATCGGGTGTAACACAATCTGATCCACCCGTCGAGAGATCTATGCGCAGGATTCGCCCCAGCCAGCCGTATCCGGGATTCATGAGCATGTTAGTAGGTTCAATCGCAAGTGAAATATGTGTTATACATCCTTGATCGGGAAAGAACGTGGAGCGCCGCTGGCACGCACCTCGTGTGGCTATCACACCAAATCAAACTACTAATCGTTTTATATCTCGGAAACCTACGTGTGATTTATGGCTGTCTCACTCAAAGTTCTCACGGTCGTGGCCGTTCTCGTGTTCGTATGCGGCTTTGCTGCTGGCTGGTTCGCGCGAGTGCCTGCTCCGGCACAGCCCGAGGAACGCGATCTCGTTATCGGTGCGCTTCTACCGCTTAGTGGTGATTTATCCTTTGCCGGGGATGCAGGGCAGGCTGGTCTGGAACTGGCCATCGAGGATGTCAATACCTATCTCGCGGATTGTAATGCCGAGCTCCGAGTCCGCGTTATCATTGAGGATACCCAAACGAGCCCGGAAGTGGCTCAAGAATCGCTCCAAGAACTGGCAGGAAAGGATGTATCCATTGTCTTAGGCCCAGAGTCCAGCGCTGAGGTGGAAGCGGTGCAAGCGTACGCAGCGGAGAATGGCATCGTGCTGCTCAGTCAGGGAAGCAC
>JAFGKP010000115.1 GCA_016928455.1 Methanomicrobia archaeon | reverse complement strand
GTACTGGCGTTAACGGGTGCCGCCGTCATGGCTCATGGCAGCATATTCGGAGACCGGACCACCCCAGCAGCTATTACGATCGGGATTATCGGCCTGAGTTTGATAGCAACCTCGAGAAAGAAGCAGCGCGGCGCTTCACACCCGTAGCATGGATTCGCAGCTCGCACTAGCGAGCCGCTGCCGGTATGTTCAGCGTCGTCGCGGACCGCGAAGAAAGATAAATAGGTAGCAGCCCTTAGAGTGTAGTATTCTGCGCCAACCAGGCGTGCATCCAGTATGGCCGGGGTGTGGTAGCGGTTATCCCTGGGGACTGTGGATCCCTAGACCTGGGTTCAAATCCCAGCCCCGGCCCTCCCAGGCCTTCCTCGAGCCATACGCTCAGTTAAGACTTCCAGACCGTTAGCCATTCCACGCGCTTAAAATCAGAATCGTTCGTGGCACTGTTCAACGAAACAGATCGCTAGCATCGTGGACACGCTATCGGGCCCTCTACGTTCGCTTTCTTTATAGCTTCTGGAGTAACTGCAAAAAGGCAAGATACTCCTCATGCCCAAGCCGGAATCCTTTTTGGATCATCAGATTCACCTTATCCTGCGCTTCCTCCTTCTTCAACTTCCCACCTCTTACCATTAAGAACAGCAAAAATAACGTGCCGTGAACTTCGATCTTGAAAACGGTCGCTACCTCACGGGCGATACTCTCGTCCAATACGGCTGTCCCACTCTGCTCTTCAGCAAGCGCAAGCACGTCCAATTCGCCTTCATGCAGCTCGGTTCGAAGACTACTCACGCGCGCCTTGAAATCACTCTCTACCGGCACAACCGTGAGTGTCCCCTGCTCCACCAACCGCTCGGTAAGTAACGCATCCACGTCTCCCCTAGCCTTACCCCTGGTTACTACCTGCTCATAGACTTCGGGTGGTAAGATTTTATCACCCTCCAACTCCTCCAACACCCATTCTAACCCGACCTTATTCAAATAAATTAAGGGCGATGAATCAAAGACCCAGATCTTTGGGTTCTTCACCGCAGTGCCGCCTCGAAATCTTCTCTAAGCTCATCAGTCGTGATATGGAGCGAGAGTCCTTTTTCCTTGATCAGGTCCATCATCTCCCTCACTGAAATATCCGCAAGCTCAGCTGCTTTCGCCAACGATACCTTTCGCTCACGGTATAAAGCAAGCGCATGCTTCTTTAACTCCTCCTCAAGACCAGTCATTAAAATGCGTCTCAGCAACGCGGAGCGCTCCTTTTGCTCAAGCCGGCCCAACTTCTCGAGCTTCTTCACCAGCTCGTCCGTCGGCCTGATCGAAATGATGGGGTGCATGTTTACATAGTTGTTGTTTGTCACCTTAAAGGTTGCGGTACGAGTCACTCCAACCCTCGCGCGGGTGCGCAACGGTTACTGTAAGTCCCAGTGCATGACCCAGCCCCGGCCCTCAAGCATTCTCGGAACTGCTAGGCTAAGCTTCTTAAACATGTCCTTTGACTGAGTACCGTGCTAATCAATAGGGTTACCTCGCACCGCCACCACCACCACCAAAGCCACCACCACCGCCAAATCCGCCACCGCCTCCGCTGCCCCCAGCACCTGCTCCCGTTGCTACCGGGGTCGTCAACCTGACTACGTGCCCGAAGGAGATCGGCAGGTATATCGCTGTATCCGTGGCAACATCAGGAACGCTCACCTGCAAGTTTTTCATCGCTTTCGCAACCTTATCGCCAACGCCGAGCGCCGTGCCGTAGACGAGCCACTCCTTCCAGATGGTCACGTCTTCAGGTGCATACTTCCGGATCGCTGCGACATCCGAGAGAAACATTTTGAATGCATCCCACTCAAGTTTCTCTCTGTAATAATCGCGCTTCCACCTGCCAAAGAGCGCCGCTGGGGCTACTACCGGAGGAATAGCTTGAAGCGTAAGAATGCCTGAAGCAACGAGAGCGGTTTGCAACGGGGGATAGATATCCCTGAACATGAGGAATAACAGGATCATTACAAGTAGGGTGAACGGAAAAGGAACAATGAGCTTTGCCACCTGCATCCGGCCGCCCATGACAAACTCTTCCGCAACGCTCTTATTTGCATTCTTCATCAAGCCGGTCAATCGGTCATGAATACTGCTGAGGCTGAGCTGCGCAGTATCACCCATGCGTGCAGCATTCCGTAACTCCTCAATTCGTGCCGCAAACGCTTCGGTATCAAAGACGCCGTTTTCCGCGTAGTCTCGTAAAAACGAGAGCACACGCTGCTCATACTCATCAATACCCTCGGTAAGCTCTTTCAGCACGGTGATCCTTACACTTTCACCCGACTTCACGATCCTGCCCTGTGTACCCTCCGTCTTTATCGTGAGGATCCCGCGCCGCTGCAAATCGAGCAGGGTTGCATAAAAGCCGTGCTCATCGAACGTAAAGGCATCCCCTTTGAACACGAGGTTTACCAGCCAGGGCTTCCTGCTCTTCGGCACGTAGCTCAGGAACTTCGGCACCGTGAACTGTTTCTCTCTTCCTTGTTTGTAATAAACAAGCCCGAGCAGCACCGGGAAGAGGAAAATCAGTGCTAAGAGGATGTAGCTCACTGCAGAGAAGAAGTGGTAGGTCAGAGCATATCGTAAATTTGTAGTGACCGTTTTACGCTCAACGTCCGCTACCTCGCGTGGAAAGCCATCCATCTCAGCTACAAGTTCAGGCTTGAGCAGCAGCTCGAGCTCCAGAAGCGTATCCTTCGGGCTTGCGCCAATTGCAACCCACGCATCTTCTTCTTTGCTAATGTCCATTGGCGGGTGCGAGAAAAGTCGCACAACTGCAGTATTCGGATCATGAACGACGAGTGTAATCTGCTGGTACGGCAGATGTTCAGTGGCTAGTTTCACGTTCACGTGGCAATACTCAGCATCGCATTCCAGTGGCGGATGCACCTTGAACAGATAATCAATCTGGTACTCCCCTGCATCGAATCGTTCCGGTTTGTAGCAGCCTGCCTCATTCCGCACTGCCAGGGCGCGAATATCACTGATATATGCGGTTTGCGTCGTTGAAAGTAGTGTTACCGCACCCTGCCAATCCTTCGTATATGCGATTGTTCCTGACGGTGCTGAGATGCTGATCGGTTCTACATACGGTTCACGGGGGTTCTCCCACGAAAGTGGCGCTTCCCAAACACGATAAAGCATCCGATACGTGCCAGATTCCACGATTTGGTAATTGAACGATTCAGTAAGCGTCCCGTTTACAGACAGATCAGCCCGGTAATGGCGAACGTAAACATCTCCGTAGCCGGTGAGTGCGGTCGCTAGCAGCAGACCAGCAGAGCCAATCACGAAAACGGCCACGAGCAGTATGGCTATCTGTCTCTTCTCATTCAACTCCAGCTCACCGCGGGCCTTCTCAGTTCCTCCTCGGTAAACTCGAGATACTCCATCTTCTTCAGGCCGATCGAAGCGCCCACGAGGTTTGACGGCACAACATCAAGCTTGGTATTGAACTCCTGAACGATATTGTTATAGGTGTACCGATGTCGCGCTAGCTCATCTTCCAGTTCTTTAATCGCGTTCATCGTCACTACGACAGTCTCAGAAGTCCTTAAGGCCGGATAATTTTCCGCAACCGCAATAAGGCTACCAAGCAAGCCACGGCTTTCCGCATCGATTCGCCCGAGTTCACCTGCGCCTGCTTTACCGATGTTTGCGCGCAGTTGGGTGATCTTCTCGTACGTATCCCGTTCAAACCGCGCATAACTCTTCACCGATTCGACGAGCTGCTCGATCATATCCAGCCGCTTCTTCAGCGCGACTTTCACCTGCCCGAGCGTTGCTTCTCCTGCGTTCTTCAAGCTCTGGAACCGATTGTACGTCAGGAAGAAGTAACTAACGATGCTGAGTCCTAAAATTACGGCAAGCGCAAGCAACACCATAAATAACGTATCCATTGGTTCTCTCGCTCCCTCTGTTGCCCGTAAGTGCATTATCGAACTGTGCTTAAAAAGGTATGGATGACTGCAGTTATCGTTTTGATGGTCTCAATGTTGGAGGATGAGGGTGTCTCCGAATTTTATCCACTACGTCATTTATAGTGCAAGCACGTGAGGTATACAAAGACCAGGGGGAAAAAAGACCGGAGCCCGTAAAAATGCCGGAACTCCTATTCACTCTCAATTCAATTTATCTCAGGAACTTCGAGACAAAGGGAGATGTCTCGCCCCTGCGCAGGAAGTGCCCGGATGGACCTTCACCGAGGAACTCAGAGAACCAGGACTCGTGCTCGATCTCTTCGTTCAGGATCGCCTGAGCCAGGTCGTAGGTGCGGTGGTCCTTTCCCGCAGTCATAGCGCAGATATGCGTATAGCCACGGACTGCGCACCGCTCTGCTTCCACGAGCACCTTCAGGATTTCGGTGACATTCGTACTGTCCTTTGGTAGGTATGCGGGTGGACAGGCAGATATATCGTGGAATTTCTTCATATCCCTGGGTAGCGCACCACCAAGCTCGTAAATACGAGGCACGAGCGCTTCGAAGTGGTTCCGGTCTTCTATACGTGCGGTCTCCGCGATCTCCTTGACCCCCTCGCCCTCCAGGCCGATGAGATTGGCCCGAAGAATTGTGTAGTAGTAGAACGTTGTCAGTTCGGCCGCAGCATTCTTGACCAGAAGCTCCAACAATTCGTCTACATTGATTCCTGATTTCTCAACCATCTCACGCGTTACTTTTGCCATACTATCACCTCCTGCTATACATAAGGTACGCGACTGATAAGAAGTTTTGAACTACAGGTACCGGGATTAACAACAGCGAAGTCTCCGGTAAGTATTCGTTATCCAAACGCGACATCGAGCACCATCATGACCGCGAACCCGAGCATCGCGCCCAGCGTCGCCAGATCAGCATTCCCGCCGCGCTGCGACTCCGGCACGACCTCTTCGACCACCACGAAGATCATTGCGCCAGCCGCGAAGGCCAGCGCATAGGGTAGGAGCGGGCGTGCGAGGATGACCACTGCCGCGCCAGTAACACCTGCGATCGGCTCCACAACGCCCGATAACTGCCCGTACCAGAAGCTCTTCAGCCGCGACACACCCTCACGCCGCAGCGGCATGCTCACTGCGAGCCCTTCAGGAAAATTCTGGATACCGATACCAACAGCCAGGGTGACTGCCGCGGCGAAGGTGGCGGAAGGATAGCCCGCGACGATGGCGCCAAAGGCCACGCCAACTGCAAGACCTTCGGGCACGTTATGCAGGGTAATGGCAAGAACGAGCAGGGTGCTCCGCTGCCACGAGGTCTTGATCCCTTCCGCTTCAGTAATCGGATAGCCGACGTGGAGGTGCGGAAGCACCTTATCGATCATCCGTAAACAAGCGCCACCAGCGAGAAAGCCCACCGCCGCCGGGAGCCATGCGGGCACATTCTGCCCGCTCGACATCGCGATCGAGGGGGCGAGGAGCGACCAGAAACTGGCTGCGATCATCACCCCGCCCGCGAACCCGAGCATGCCGTCCAGTACCTTCCTGTTCACCGCTTTGGTTATGAAGACCGTCGCGGCACCCAGTGCCGTCAAAAACCAGGTGAACACGGTCGCGAGAAGCGCCTGGAGCACCGGATGGAGAGCTTGTATGACCGCTAGCATGGTTATCTCCTGTACCTACGCGCTGGTGTAATTCTCACTATATAACGTTATCGTTATGTTTATTTTTCTTCTCTAGTTATACCAACGATTCAATATACTCTGCAAGAGCCACGGCGTTATTGAATGTATCGTTTTTAGCACTGTAAAGCAGCGTTACATATCCTTTTACTGCTTTTTCATGTATTGTATCTAACAGCTCAGTTTTATGCTCCAATTCATCAAAATATCGCTTCTTAAATTCTTCCCATCGTTCTTCTTTATGGGCGAACCATTTTCTCAGCTCGGTGCTTGGCGCTATATCCTTGAGCCATAAATCCACGTTGGCTTTATCTTTGCTTATCCCTCGGGGCCATAATCTATCAACCAGTATCCTGAACCCATCATTTTCTGAGGGCCGCTCGTATATCCTTTTCACGTTTATGGCCATGTTAACCCCCAGTAGTATCTATTATTTTTAGCAAATTGCTGCCATTTTCTGCGATGCTCTCATCAGTCCCTTCCCAGCCTGTGCAGCAGCTTTTATCTTACACTAACCTAGGTACTCATTGGCTATATGGCTTTCGCATCCCCGTGCTTTTTCTTCTGAAGTCAGAACTCCCAAATTCAAGCGTCAACTCCTCACGTCCCTAAGTTCATTTTGCCGGAAGTTATACCAGATAACCGATGCGCGTACTTATTGTGGGCTCAGGCGCGGGTGGCGCGACCGTCGCGAAAGAGCTCGCCGCTCAGGATACAGAGGTCGTCCTTCTCGAATGTGGCCCTGTGATACGTGAGAGAGACGCCGCGCACTGTTATGCTAATGTACGGTCCGAGGTCGAGATCCTCAGAACCTGTTGTCTGGGTGGTTCGACCCTGGTCTCCGCGGGAAATTGCGTACGCGCGTTAGAATCAGAGCTGCGCGCCCTGGGGCTCGACCTCCGCGCAGAGTTCGAGGAGACCGAGCGTGAGCTCAGGATAAGACCGCTCCCTGATTCACACCTCGGCGCGGGCACCAACCGGCTCATGGCAGCTGCCACAGAACTTGGCTTCCGGGTCGCGAGGATACCGAAGTGTATCGATCACGCGAAGTGCACGCCCTGCGGTAACTGCGCCTTCGGCTGCCCGCACAACGCGAAATGGACCGCGCTCGAGTTC
>JAFGKP010000114.1 GCA_016928455.1 Methanomicrobia archaeon | reverse complement strand
GTACGGCGTGTGGTGGTGAAGCAGATAGAGCCGCTGGAGAACACGTTTTACGCGTTCAAGCGCTTAATGGAGGATCCCAAGATTTCACGGACGTTCTTACCCCCGGTCGGCCTGATACTCTTTTTATTAGCGGTCTCGTTACTCTTGAATCTCTCGGGCGAGACACTCGGGGTTATCCTGGGTATCCTTGGCGTTTACCTCATACTCAAGGGCACGGGACGCGAGAATCTCATCATCGAGTTTGCCGAGAGTGTGAAGCAGTCCTTCTATACCGGGAAGATCTCGTTCGTGACGTACATCGTCGCCGTTGTGCTCCTTCTGGTGGGCACCTCACAAGGTATCATGGCCTACACGGATGCGAAGCCGGAGATCGGGGAATGGTTCTTGCTCGGCCTGGTGTACTTCATCAAGTCCAGTATCTGGTGGTACATCGGAGCCGCGCTCGCCCCTATTATAGGGCGAATGATGAGTATGGTAATCGAAAAGGAACGAATCGTACGACCCTGGGCCATACTCTTCTCGATCTTTGCCTCCGGGCTGATCCTCTGGGGTGGAAGCGCCGCCATCATCTGGTTGAGCATGGATGTGCAGCCAATGGGATACTTCACCCTCTTCTTCTCGATCCTTGGCGCTATTATGCTGTCCTTTATAGGGGTGAAGCTGTCACTGTACATGCGCGGCACGCAGCCGAAAGGTGCGCATCGAGAAGAAGCGGGATACGTCGAGTCCACCGATGAAAGCGTGACGCGCGAGTGATGCTCCGGTGCGCTTCGCGGGTTGGAGTACGGTGCGCGGCGTGCCTTATGGCCGGTGTGGTTAACACTAATTCCCAATATAGTATGTAAAGTTCAAATCAAAAGGATATTTATATTACGATGCTCATAATTTAGTAGGGGGTTGTGATCATGCAGGGTGAAGAAGACGTGAGGGATGCATACGCGGAAGCGCGCTCATACGAACGAGATGCGCGCACGGCGGAGAAGGAGGGCTCTGACGAGGTTGCTTTGGGGCTGTGGCGGCGCTACGCAGATCTGAAGGAGCGCAAAGGCAGCTACTTCTTGTGCATGTACGGCTATTTTAACGTGGCCCGGATCTCAGATAAGCTCAGTAACTGGCAGGACGCGGCGGAATCGTTTAAAAAGGCTGCTGCACTCGCCGAACGGCTGGGTGAGCATTCGTTATGGGTCTTCCTGATGCATCTTTCGTGTCAGATGCATGAGAAGGCCGGGGACTATGGCGCCTGCCGGAATCACTACGAAACCATCGGTAACTTCTTCTTTACGCGCGACAACTTCTTCGGCGCCGCGGACGCGTACGAGCATGCGGCGGAGATCATGTCACTCGCCGGCGAGGATATCTCGCGGTATGAGGTGCCGGTGGACGCATGGCAGAAGAATTACGAGTACTGGAAGGAGCACGGGGAGCTGGACGATGCCGCGTGGAGTTTGAAGCGTGTGGACGCATATCGCTCGGCTCAACAGCGTGTTTAGGATACTAAAGGCCTGAAGAAGCTGTCAGAAAGGATCTGGCGCTCCGTCCAGATAAGTTTATTTTTTCTCGCAGGCTTACTTCAGACTGCAAACAGCATGGGCGAAGAGCGATTACGAGCGCAAACGGTGCGATTTCGAGAGCTGGTTGGCGATGAGACCTTCTGGTTCACCATCTCCCAGAACGTAGCGGTGATGGAGCGAGACAAGGAGCGTTTTGAGGAGCTCGCGCTGGCGATCCAGCAGTACTTCGAATGTGAACGGTGCTGTAAATGCTGCACGGAGATGCCGATCCATCTGAACGATGAAGATATCGAGCGGCTCCATCGCCTGGACGGCGACGCACTCTTCGAGAAGCTGGACAGCAGCGAGCTGGATAACTTCCTGAAGACGCCCTGCCCGTATCTTAAAGACGGGCTCTGCACCATCTACGAGCATCGTCCCGCGGCATGTAAAATGTTCCCCTTCGTGGTGATTCGCCCGGTGCCGACGCTGCAACTCTGCCCGATGGGGAAGCTGATCTTCGCGAAATTCAAAGACGTGACCCGCAGGTACGGGAAGAAGGAGTTGAAGGTGGAATGGGAGACAGCTCAGCCACCTGAGCTCCAGGGAGAAGAAGCGAAGCAGAAAGCCGTCTACGTCGCGCTCCCCATAGCCACACTGGAGAAATTTTTGCAGTATTTGCGCATGGACGATGAACGAGCACGCGCCACCCACCGCGTATGATGCAGAGCGCGCGTGTGCCCCGATTTGCAGCCATTACACTGCTTCGTTGCGGTCTTCCGCAGCGATTCCGCTGGTGTTGATGTGCTCAATGATCCGGGATTGTACGAGCACGAGGAGCTGCAATTTCTTGCATTCCTCGATGAGCTCGTGGAACCGCTTTTGCACTTTCGGATTCTCCACTTTATCAAGGTTAGCGGCCAGCAGTGCGATCACCGGTTGTATGTTATCCTCGAAAAAAAGCCGTGAAAACGTACCAAACGCCTCGGTAAGTGAAGTGTTAACATAATAGCGGGTTTCCCCGCCCATGAGAATTTCCTTAATCATATTCGCCATCTTCAATTTCTGGAGACTTATTCGTACTGTACCGCGACTGTAGCCCGTACCGAACTCGATCTCACGCTGCGATATAGGACAGGACTTGAACAGGATACAGCCCCAAATACGCCACGCTGATTCTCCGAGTTCCCATTGCTTTCCGATGTTGCCCAATGCTTTCTGCACTTCTGGCCACGCCTCTTCGCCCATTGTTTATCACCGTTTTATCAAATCTCTAAATTCAATATGCGTGGCTTTTTTAAATTCATTTACAAACAGCGCGCGATAATTTTACGTACGTCCCTGCCCCACCCAATCACGAAGACATTTCTGGTTGTCTAATTTTGTCTTGCAATACGGACAGAACTTCCATGACGCAGAAGCTGAAGAATTACATTTCGGGCATTTGGTGATCCCGATGTCAGAGCCGCAGTGCGGGCACACGCTCCAGTTCTGATCGATATCGCGCGAACAGACGGGGCATTTATAAACGCTGCCTCTGTGGTTCGGTATGCCCGCCCGTGCCAGGTAATCCTTGATGCGCTCGTCAATCTCTTCTTTAGGCAGGGTTTTCGTCACGATCGGTCTGATACTCAGGGCGGGATAGGCCTTTTTATACGCCTCCTTGAGCCGGTTCACTGTTGGTCGCATGTACGCGCCATCGTACGGAAGCCGGTGCCCGAGCATCTCCTCGACATAGTCAGGTGGAACGCCCTGATCGCGCAGGATCGTGGAGAAGGAGGCGCGTAAGGCATGAATACCCGCCGTGTTGATGGTTCTCCCGCGATCGTCTTCGTTGATCATGCCGGCCTTCAGCGCTACGGTTTGCATCGCTCTGTTGATCCCGCTCTCGTATGCCCTGACACGTTCCTTCCT
>JAFGKP010000113.1 GCA_016928455.1 Methanomicrobia archaeon | reverse complement strand
GTGGATCTTCAGATCAAGAATCTGGTGCACGAAGAGCAGTTCAAGAATGCGAAGGAGAAGATATTGCTCGTGCCGCATTGCTGCAGGAAATACATGGATTGGCGGTGCAAAGCGGACTTCGATCCCAGATTCGCCTCCTATTTCTGCAATCACTGCTCAGATGACTGCCTGGCGCATTATGCGACCGAACTTGCAGAGGCGCGTGGCTACAAGGTCTTCATTCTGCCCGGGGGCTCGTGTCTCAAGAAGATCTGTGAGCAACTGCACTGTGATGCTGTCTCTGGCATTGCCTGCCCCGAAGAGATCAAACTGGGTATCAGCGTAGCGGAATCGAGCGGAATGGCCGTGCGGGGGATCCCGTTGACGAAGAACGGCTGCGCAAACACACAGTTCAATGTCGATACGCTCAGAGAGGCGCTCATTTGAGCACCTTTCGTTTGTCAGCGCTCACCGTAGCTATCCTTACTTACCTACTGTATCTGGTGATTCGCTTCTGCGCGTCGAACGTGCGGCGTTTTACGCCTTCCTTGCTCAGGGTACCCTCAGATTAACTCCAGCTCGGTCAATTTATCGAGCAAGACCTGCACTGACCGCTCGCAGTCCTCCATCGTCTTTCCGCCGGTGATAACTAACCGCCCGGAGCTGAAGATGAGGATCGCGCTCTTTGGCTCTTGTATTCGGTAGACCAGACCTGGAAACACTTCGGGCTCATATTCCATACCCTCAAGCTCCAGGCCGATGACAATGGCACCGAGATTGAGCTCCTTACCGAGGTTAGCGGAAGCGACGATATTCTGCACCTTGAACTCAGGATGCTTTTCCACCTCAATACCGATTCCGCGGAGTGCAGCAGCAAGCATGTCGATCACCTTGCGAACGCCCTCTTCGGTCTTCGATCCTGTGCAGACCACTTTTCCGGATCGGAATATGAGGAATGCGGATTTAGGATCTTTTGTCCGGTAGACAAGCCCAGGGAATTTCTTCTTCGTGAACATAGCATCTGCGAGCTTCGATTCGATATATTCCAGATC
The DNA here is from genome assembly GCA_016928455.1 of Methanomicrobia archaeon. GTDB lineage: Archaea > Halobacteriota > Syntropharchaeia > Alkanophagales > Methanospirareceae > JACGMN01. The sequence continues at coordinate 6,635 of JAFGKP010000113.1, read as the reverse complement.
AAGACTATCGGCGATTCGCGCGTTCGCCACGACATTCTCTATTTTTATTTCTACTTTTTTTGCCATACGTTAGTTACCTCCTTTAATAAAACGCGACTCGGCCCTTCTCGTGTGGGGTATAGGTATAGAGGGTAAAGCTATATAAAAGATGCTTTTAATCTGCTGGTAGAGAAGGAAAGGTGAGAGCGCGCAGAGATGAAGAAACGAATAAAGCGGATAAGAGGAACACGAACCTGTGGCGGTGGCTCGCACAAGAAACGGCGCGGCAAGGGCAGTAAGGGCGGGTCCGGCCACGCGGGCGCGTTCGGGCACCATGTGGTCTGGTCGCTCAAGCACGGCATTATCAAAGGGCATAACGCCTCGGTACCCTTTCGCTATGATCGCCGCGAGGTAAAGACGGTGAATGTCGGGGAACTGGAGGAGCTCCTCGAGGGACTGGTAAAGGACGGGAAAGCAGAAGCGACGGCTGATGGGTTCTATCTCGATGCCGGGGCGCTCGGTATCGAGAAGATCCTGGGTGCAGGCCAGGTAACGAAGAAGCTGCAGCTCAAGGCGAACAGCATCTCAAAGGCCGCGCGCGAGAAGATCGAACAGGTCGGTGGCAGTGTAGAGCTCGGGGCAGAAGCCCACGTGGAAGCTCCGGTGGAGTCAGAGAGCGGGGAATAAGTGAGTAAGTACATAAGGGGCGCGTAGACAGATGGCTGAGCTGAACTTTAAAGATGCATTAGCGGCGGTTTTGAGCAAGTTCCCGATGGTTGACCGCCCGGCTTATCATATCCATTTCAAGTCCAAGTTGGGCTGGACCCTGGGGATACTCATTCTCTTCTTTGCACTGGGCAATGTCCCGCTCTTCGGGTTAGGAGCGGAATCGCTGGACCTCTTCGGGAGGTGGCGTGCGATCTTCGCCGGCGAACGCTTCTCCCTGACCGCGCTTGGTATCATGCCTATTGTTGATGCCTCGATCGTTCTACAACTGCTCGTCGGTGCGGGCATCATCAACCTAAACCTGAGCGACGCGCGTGACCAGGCATTTTTCCAGAACCTGCAGAAGATGCTCGTTCTGGCGTTCGCCGCGCTCATCAGTCTGACCTACGTGATTGGTTTTTACGTACCCAGCCAGGAAATAGCGGATCTCCTTGGTGTATCGTTAGAGGTCATACGATTCTTGCTCTTCATCCAGATCTTCATTGGCGGGATGCTCATCTACTTCATGGACGAGGTGGTCTCGAAATGGGGTATCGGCTCCGGCGTCTCGCTCTTCATTATCGCTGGCGTCTCACAGCAGATCATTACAGGGCTCATTAACTGGGTGCCGGACGAGACCGGCTGGGCGGTCGGTGTCATTCCGCGCTGGATCCAGATCGGGCGGCAGTTATCGCTCTACGAGATTCTTGAAGGTGGTATCACGTTCCTCTTCCAGCATTACGTGATCGCGCTCATTTCCACGATCGGGATCTTCTTCCTTGTCGTGTACCTTGAGAGCACACGGTTGGAGATTCCGCTGGCGCACTCCATGGCACGCGGCGCACGCGGCAGGTTCCCGATCAAGCTGCTCTATGCGAGCGTGCTGCCCATGATTCTGGTGCGCGCATTACAGGCGAGTATCCAGGGGTTTGGGCGGCTCTTTTGGTCGCGCGGTATCACTATCTTCGGCACGTACGAGGGCAATAGCGCGGTCTCCGGCTTGATGTATTACCTCGATCCCATTTACAGCCCCTATGATTGGTTCCCGACGCTCGTGCACATGTCGTATCCGAACGTTGCCGGCTGGCAAATTGCGCTGCGCCTCGGTGTTGACCTATCGTTCATGATCGTCGGCGGTATGATCTTCGCATTGTTCTGGATAACGACGACGGGTATGGGCCCGAAGGACGTTGCAGGGCAGATCTACCGCTCGGGACTGCAGATCCCGGGGCATCGCCGTAATCCCGCCACGATCGAGCGGCTGATGGAGGGCTACATCCCCAGGATCGCACTCATGGGCGGTGCACTGCTCGGCGTATTAGCGGTGGTCGCGAACATGTTCGGCACGCTGGGGCAGGCATCAGGAACCGGACTGCTCCTGGCGGTGAGCATTGCCTATCGGCTCTACGAGGATATCGCCTCGGAGCAGATGATGGAGATGTATCCCATGATGCGGCGCTTCTTCGGAAGTGAATAGGCATTACTCCGCGTCGAGTCGAACAGTGGAGCGGGCTTGAATATCAGTTTGGTGCAGTGCTGTACTTCGGGTGAGCGCTTTTTCATGCGTCCGCAGCCATGCGCTCGTTCGCGCGTTATCCAGCGTCCAGGCAGAACGGAACGGCGTTACGTGCTCAATTCATCGGCAATCATCTTCGCGACGCTGATCTCACTGAAGATCGACTGGATGGTATCAGTGGCGATGATCTCCGTGACACCGGCGTTGAGTATGCGGAGCGTGGCGTTCTGCGCGAAGAGGCCGTGGATGCAGGTGACATAGATATCGTTGGCGTCATGTGCCTTCAGGAGCGCGGCTGCCTCGGCGATCGTGCCGCCGGTGGAGATGATATCGTCTACGATGATCACATTCCTGCCCGCGACGCTCACCTCCTTTGGCTTGATCTGGACCTGATCGCCGCTGATCCGCTTCTTCTCCAGCACGTCGAAATTGAAGCCATGCGGTTCCGCCACCGCCTTCGCCAGTTCGCGCGCACCCTCGTCAGGGCCGATGATCACGGGATCCTGTATCGCCCGCTGCGCGATGTAATCGCCGATCAACGGTGCGGCATTCAGATCTTTCGCATCGACATCGAAGTACCGTAATACCGCGGGATTATGGACATTCACCACGTAAATCCTGTCCACAATGCCCGCGAAACTGATGCCGCGTGCGATCGCCCGGGAGCTGATTGCCTCGCCTGGTTTGAACCGCTTATCCTGGCGTGCGTAGCCCAGATAGGGTATGACCACGGTCGTCTTATGCGCCTCCTCGACCGCATCGATCAACTGCAGCAGCGAGATCAGGCCAGTATCAGCCATGAGGCTTTGCACAATGGTTACTTCCTCGCCCTTTATCTCGTCCACCACACGGGTGTACAACTCACCATCAGGGAACCGCTTGAATTCACATAATGAGGCGCGGGTGCCCAGTTCACTGGCAATACGGTCCGCCAGAACCTGAGTCGTTACTCCGGGTATGATCTTCATGTTTCTTACAGCCTCCGAACGCTACTCCACTCTACTTGAGTTTATTTGGCGCGGGCTATTTATACTTTAACCGGATGCCGACTGAGACGAGCCACAGGTACGTGACCTTTTCCAGAAACATCTTCATACCCGTGACGAACATCTGCCGGAACGCGTGCGGCTATTGCGTCTACCGCGCGCGCAGCTATGAGGACGCGTACGTCGTAGGTACGGAGGCGGTTCTGAACCTGTTCCGCCAGAGAGGCGCGGCCACTGAAGCGCTCTTTACATCCGGTGAGCGGCCCGAACGCGCTGCTGCGCTGAGCTCGCTTTTCACCGCCCGGTTGGCTGAAGAGGGATTCAGCTCGCTCAGTACATATACGAAACACCTCTGCCAGCTCGCGATCCAGCACGGACTGCTGCCCCATTGCAATCTGGGCGTGCTGAGCCGTAAGGAGCTCAGCGCATTAAAGGACGTGAACGCGTCCATGGGCTTGATGCTCGAGACTACCGCGGTGCTCGATGCGCACGAAAAATCGCCCGGTAAAGATCCCGTAGTGCGGTTGCAGATGATTGCGGAGGCTGGCAGACTGAAGATCCCGTTCACCACCGGTATTTTAATCGGCATAGGGGAGACGCAGGAAGACCGCATCCGCTCCTTAGAAAGACTGGCAGCACTACACGAGAAATTCGGGCACATCCAGGAAGTGATCATTCAGCCGTTCTTACCGAAACCCGCCACGGTAATGGAGCACGCGAGCTCACCGCCGTTCGCGATGATGAAGCACACGGTTCGTGCGGCACGGACGATCTTACCGGCTGAGATTGCGATCCAGGTACCGCCGAATTTAATCTCGCCGAAGGAGCTCATCGAGCTCGGCGCCTCGGACCTCGGCGGGATCTCAGAGCGGACGATCGACTATATCAATCCGGAAGCGCCGTGGCCGGCGGAGGAAGACCTCAGGCGAAAGATAGCGCCCTACGAGCTCCACGAGCGGCTGCCGATCTATCCGCGGTACATCCAGGAGGGGTGGTACAGCGACCGCATAAAACCGTTAATCGAGCGGTATGCAGATGAAATGGGGTTGAGACGTAAGGGTCACTAAAACCCGCTGTAGCGGACAGCGAGCTATCCGTTTTTCCGTTCGTTCGTCTCCATTGAGCCGCACTCCTCCACCCCGGTGGAAACCGGAACCGGCAGCCTTAAATAGCGTGCAGACGAAAAGCTAACCGGGGGGTGATAAAATGACAAAGTACCATTTGTATTGGAAGTCGGATAGGGATAGAATGCCTGCAGATCCAAACGAGCGTCTTGCTGGGTGGAATAAATTACTGAGTATGGTTAAGGACGACTTAGAAAGCGGCAGACTGAAAGACTGGGGATCGTTTCCCGGCGAGCACGCAGGCTATGCTATTATGGAGGGCACTGAACAGGATGTCCTCTTGGGAACAGAAAAATATGTGCCTTACATTAGGTTCAAGACGCACACCGTTCTTTCCGTTGATCAGACCCTGGCAACCATGAGTGCGGCAAAAGCACAGGTTGCGGCTGCCAAGAAATAAGGCGTTGCAGGGAGCTATACGTTCTTCAGAAGGCGAACGCTGATGAAGTAATAGCTGCTGCCATGGTCGCTTGCTTCGCCGCCTTAGCCTCGAGTCAGCATCCTGAAGAAGGGGGTCGCGGAAGCGATAGCGAAAAAGGTGCGGCAGAGGCGACGACTGAGGAAGCGATAAAAACGGAAGAGATAATCTTCTGCGAAATCACGCCCTTTTTATCTTCATTTAGCGTATTCAAGCAAGCGTGCTTCGAGCCGCGTGCGCACTTCTTTCGGCTCTGACCGCCCGCGGGTCTGCTTCATCACCTGCCCGACGAGGAAGTTCAGGGCCGCTTGCTTGCCCGCATGGTAATCCTGCACGGCCGCTTCGTTCTCTTTGAGTGCCGCTTCGATCGCGGTGGCAAGCTCGTCGCCGCCGACGCTGCCCAGGCCTTTCTGCTCGATTATCTCGCCCGGTGAGCCGCCGTGGTCGAGCATCTCACGGATGATTTCCGTCGCGCCTCGCTCGGTGATCACGTTCCGCTTCAAATCCGTCAGGATAACCACGAACTGCTCGGGTGTGATCCTGGTCACGGCCTCCCGCATGGCAAGGGACCGATAATTCAACTCGCCTTTCAGGACGTCCGCTATCCAGGTCGCACTCAATCGCGGCTCGATCGTAGCTGCAACCGCTTCGAAATAGTCTGCTATATGGAGGTCATAGGTGAGCGCATTCGCATGCTCCCGTGTTATCCCGTACTGCGCCATGAACCGCTGCTTCTTCTCGTCCGGTAATTCCGGGATCTCTTTTCGGACGTCATCGATATAGGGCGCGATACGGATCGGGACGAGGTCGGGCTCAGGGAAATAGCGGTAATCATGCTCGAACTCCTTTGTCCGCATGGAGAGTGTGATGCCGCGCACCTCATCATAGTGCCGCGTCTCCTGCCGCACGGTGAGCCCGCGGCGCAGCATATTCTTCTGTCGCGTGATCTCAAAGAGCAGCGCGCGCTCCACGCCTTTAAATGAGGAGATATTTTTTACCTCTGCACGTTCGCCGCCCTCGATCGAGATGTTCGCATCGACCCGCATCGAGCCTTCCAGATCGCCGTCAAAGACGTCCAGATACTCCAGAATGCTCCGGAGCTTGTTCAGGTACGCACGTGCTTCTTTCGGCGACTTCAAGTCCGGCTCCGTAACGATCTCGACGAGCGGAATGCCTGACCGGTTATAATCGACCAGCGCATAGGTGGCAGTATCTATCGTACCCCGATAGACCAGCCGCCCGGGATCCTCCTCCATGTGCACCCGCCTGATCCGAATCTCCCGCTCCTTGCCGCCATCACCCTCACCGGTTGCTATTCGCACCAACCCGTCGAAGGCGATGGGGAAGTCGTACTGCGTAATCTGGAACCCACGCGGGAGATCAGGGTAATAATAATTCTTGCGGTAGAAGATGATCTCCGGCTGCACGCAGCAGCCCAGCGCGAGCGCAATTTTGATCCCGTAGCGTACCGCACGCCGATTCACCACGGGCAAGGCACCCGGGAGGCCCAGACAGGTCGCACAGACGTGCGTATTCGGCTCGGCGCCCTGATAGTCCGTGGAGCAGGAGCAGAATAATTTGGACTTCGTCAGCAGTTGCGCATGGCATTCCAGACCGATCTTGACCTCCATTTACCCGCTCTCCGTGCTCGAGCTCGCGAACCCTTATATTACAGAACCTTTTATGTGTTGGTGGCATATAAATGGGTAGACGAAGATGACGACGGTATACGACGTGTCACCGGACAAGCTGGTGAAGCTGGTGGGCGAGAAGCTGAAAAAGAACAAGGCTATTACGCCCCCAAAATGGAGTGTGAATGTGAAACGGGGTGCGAACAAGGAGCTCCCACCCGATAATCCGGACTGGTGGTGGGTACGCTGTGCCTCAGTGCTCAGACAGATTTATCT
>JAFGKP010000112.1 GCA_016928455.1 Methanomicrobia archaeon | reverse complement strand
TTGTACCGCTCGACCTGCAACTGCTCAATTTCCAGGTCGAAATCCCCGCCTCCTGCACTACACATTGCGATCACCCAAACCTCTTCCGGTACTTGCCCAAGGATGCTGCAGACATATAAGGTTGACGCTTTCGAATTGAGCCTGTTACGCTTTACGCTTTAGATTTGCGGTCAGCTCGTCAGTTGACGGTTATTATTGTACCGCTCCATAACCGCCGCCGCCTGGCGTCTCAATCACCACCAGATCATCCCGCTCAAGCGGCATTGTCACCTTTGCGGGAAGATCCGTTCGCTTCCCGTGTCGCAGTAGATAGTTCTGGCCGGCTCTTCCATCCGCGCCGCCCTCCAAGCCCTGAGGCGGATATGTACGACGTTCTGATTGAATCGAGAGCGTTGCGTGATCGGTCAGTATCCGTATCGCCCGTCGTATGCCCCGACCACCACTGAACCTGCCAGCCCCTCCGGATCCAGGAATGAGCTCGTATGCCTCGACCCGCAAGGGGTAAGAGAGCTCTAAGGCTTCAATCGGTGTATTTGCCGTGTTGGTCATGTGGGTGTGGATACCGTCCTCGCCGTCTTTGTAGGGTAAGGCACCCTGACCACCGGCAATGGTCTCATAATACGTGAAGTACTTACCGGAATCACCGATCCGGCCGCCGATGGCCACGTTGTTCATCGTGCCCTGAGATTGCGCGGGTATCGTATGGGGCAACGCCTCGTGGAGGGCGAGGAGGAGAACGTCCACGATTCGTTGTGCGGTCTCGACATTACCGCTGGCCACCGCTGTTGGGTGTACCGGATTCAGTACCGTTCCTTCGGGCACATGGACGGTTACCGGTGCAAAGCAGCCATAATTCGGTGGTATTTCTGGATCGGTCACGGCTCGCAGAACATAATAGACTGCGGAGAGGGTGACCGCGTATGGTGCATTAATATTACCCGTGCGCTGGCGATCGGTGCCTTCAAAGTCGATCGCGATCGTGTCATCGGTGATGGTCACAGCAACCACGAGCTTTACCGGCACTTCGGTAATCCCATCGTCATCCAGGACGTCCTCTGCCGTGTAGGTCCCGTTAGGCATCGCTGCGATCGCGTGTCGCATCCGTCGCTCGCTGTACGCCGTGATGCTTTTCGTGAACTCCGTATACGTAGCGATACTGTAGTGACTGATGAGCTCGACCACGCGCCGGTCGCCCAGGTTATTCGCCGCGATTTGCGCTCGTATATCACCAATACGTTCGGTCGGGGTACGCGTATTCGCGCTGATAAGCGCGAAGATGTCCCGATTCTCCCGGCCGCTGGCGACCAGTTTACAGGGCGGTATGATAAGTCCTTCCTGGAAGATATCAGTGCTCTTCCCTGGCATTGACCCGGGCGAGATGCCACCGATATCTGCATGGTGCGCCCGGTTGACGACGTACCCGACGATCTTTCTCGCAAAAAAGACTGGCTTGATCACCGTAAGATCAGGAAGGTGCGAGCCGCCGTGATACGGATCGTTCACTACGATCTGATCCCCGTCCTGCCATTCAGGAAACGCGGATAGAGCGCACTCGACGGTGAGCGGCATCGCACCGAGATGGACGGGGATATGCTCGGCCTGAGCCAGCATTCTACCCTGCGCGTCAAAGACCGCGCAGGACGCGTCCATCCGTTCCTTGATGTTCGGTGAGTACGCCGTGCGCTTCAGGACAGCACCCATCTCCTCGGGCACGGCTGAAACGGCGTTTTTCATGAGCTCCAACAGTACGGGGTTCATCGCCATTCACGTTCAGTCCGGGTATATCCTCGCTTGATCATCGTTCATTTTCGCGCACGGATAACGACAAAACCGCCGGCCCCATAGCCCGGTCGTACGGGCTCCTGCTCATGGATCTCATCCAGGGGGTGATAAATCGTTTGGGTGAACCGGAAATCGGTAAACCCCACGGCCTTCAGGTGGAGTACAACCTCGTCCACCGAATAAAAGGTTGCCCAGCGATAATATGGATTTGCCTGTCGCTTCTGCTGATACTGCTGCCCCAGCGCGCTCTGTTTATCGATAAGGCCAATGACCAGCCGTCCACCGGATTGAAGAACACGATAGGCCTCCTGGAGTGCGGTATCGAGCTTCGCGAGGAAACAGACAACGGTAACCATGAGTACACAGTCGAACTGCGCATCGCGAAAGGGGAGCGCCTCTGCGAGACCAGTAACGATCTCAAGTCCTCGACGTCGCGCGAGCTTGCCCATCGCCCGTGACGGCTCCAGGCCGAAGTGTATCCTTAACGGCGCCGCGAACCGCCCGGTGCCCACGCCGATTTCGATCCCCATCCGGCATTCGTCCAGCTGTTTCTGTACCGCCAGGAGCTCAGATTCGTAGACCTGCGGGTAACGCTCGAACCAGGTATCATAGCGCACTGCATGCGCCTCAAACGGCGCTATCTTTACCATCATGCGTTTGTACGGTTCATTCATCGCCGATAAGAAGATTGGTCGTGGATCCAGAACAACTTTTCGAGTCATGCGCTTCGCTACTACTCGCGCTACTGCGTCTCGATCACCGCTAGGAAGCGCTCGAGCACGATTAATACCATTCCCCGTAGCTCTTCAAGTCGTCGCGCGGAAACCTCGAGGGTCTGCTGGTTGAAATAGCGCTCTGTGAGGTACAGATTACGGTTCAGCTCGACCTGGATCCAGGGGATACCACTGCTTAGAGAATGCGCCTGCGAGATGTAGCCACCGAGGAACGGCGCGTTGAGCGCGACCCGATCGTCGCCGTTGCCGTCAAAAACCTGCCGAAATGCGTCTGCGAGTGCCTGCAGCCATTCTGGCGGGCAGGTTATGGGGCCCTGTGTTGACGTCTGCATGCCCTGCCCATCACCGCGGTTGCTCAAGCAGATGAGCGGTCTGCGTCTACCGGGTTTATCGCTCGTCGGTGGCGATTCGGGGAGCATACTGTGGCAATCAAGCGCCAGGCGAAGCTCGTGCTGATTTATGAGTCGCTCCAGGTTCCTGTGGTAGGGGTAGTAGTAGTGCGCCAGCAAGTCGTTGATCAGTTCCTCTTCAGGGAACATCTCAGGTTTGTAAACCTGCTTGCCCAGGGCAGTTCGGGTTTTGATGACACCGTCCGGGTTCGCTGGTGGACGCTCATCAGGCGCGCGGTTCACGTCAACGATTGCGCGTGCTATGGGGTTCTCGATAACCGCCGTGACACGCTCGCTGAGGTTGTAGATCTGGCGTGTAAAGGTGTCGGCGTCAAGGAAGATATCGCGGGACGTCAGCACCACGCGGTCATGCACCGCAGAAGGGATACTATCACCTCCATGCGGAATGGATATCATGATAGGTAGTCGTGTGTGCATCAGTATTCTCCCGCGGAGACACCTCTCCTGCTTCGCGCCGGCTCATGTACTGCGAAGCCCGCAGTGATAGAGAGCATAGCGTGTGCAGCATAAAGATGACACTGAAGGGGAGGGCGCAAGACGCTAGACATCAATAACGATATTTCCGTAGCTGTCCACCGAGAACCGAGTATCCGGGGGCATGACCGTGGTCGAATCCGTTGCAGCTATAATCGCCGGGCCTTCGCACTCAATGTGCGCGGGCAACGCCTCTCGCCTGAAGATCGGCGTTCTCTGCCAGCCCTCCTCGAACAGAACATCTCTATACTCCTCAGGTTTCCCGGGTTTACCCGCAGATACCGGAGTCAGTACTGGTTTCGAACGGGGGACGAGCACGCGCAATCGTATGGTCACCAGCTCAACGTCCTCAGTGGGCATCGCGTAGCCATATCGCTTTTGATGCTCCTGATGAAAGCGTGTCCGTGCGTCCGCAACGGTCGTGTAGTCCACGTTGAGCTCGTAGCTCTGGCCAAGATACCGCATATCCACCGAGGGTATCAGTGTTGCTTCGGTAAAGGCGATACCCTGCTCCGCAAGCTCGTACTCGGCGGTCACGGCAAATTCGCCCAGCGTCGTCTGCACCACGGCGTCCGCTTCTGTACCGCACTCATCCAGGCGCAGAAGATGCGTGCGACTGTAATTCTGCTGCAGGTCAGAGACGAGGATACCGTAGGCCGAGAAGACCCCGGCGGCAAAGGGAACGATTACGTTGGGTATCCCTATTTCACGTGCCAGTGCTACCGCGTGGACCGGGCCCGCACCGCCGAACGCACACAACGTGAAATCGCGCGTATCAAGTCCGCGCTCCACCGAGACCACGCGCAACGCCTTGATCATATTCGCGTTCACGATCTTCCAGACGCCGAGGATGGTCTCCTCGAAACTAAGCCCGAGCAGCTCTGCAAAGTGCTTCACGCGCCGTCTCGCCTTTCCTGCATCCAGGATCATCTCGCCGCCGAGGAAATATGACGGATCGAGATAGCCGCACAGGAGATCACAGTCGGTGACCGTGACGGTGGTCCCGCCAAGACCGTAGCAGACGGGTCCAGGAACAGCGCCCGCACTACCCGGGCCGACGCGTAACGCGCCGCCTTCGTCGAGCCACGCAATGCTCCCGCCGCCCGCGCCAACCGTGAGGATATCAACCATTGGCATCTTGATTGGGAGACCGTTGATACTGCCTTCTGACGTCCAGGAGACAGATCCGTTGATGATAGAGGAGACATCCGCACTCGTACCGCCCATGTCAAAGGTTATGACCTTCTTCAGGCCGGTGAGCGCGCTCAAGTAGTTTGCGGCCGCAACACCGCCTGCAGGGCCTGAGAGCAGCATATTCACGGGCTTATGCTTCATCAGCGCCGCCTTGACGACACCGCCGTTGGATTGCATGACGTAAAACTGCTCCACGCCGTTCTGGCCCAACAGTGCTTCCATCCTGGTCAGGTAGCGTGTAACGATTCGCTTCAGGTACGCGTCCATGACCGTTGTGGACATCCGCTCATACTCCCGGAATTCCGGTAAGACCTCCGA
>JAFGKP010000111.1 GCA_016928455.1 Methanomicrobia archaeon | reverse complement strand
TGATATCTGTCCCGCACGAATGGCATATTCAGCTCATCTACTTTCGCGGTGAGTGCCGAGAAATAATCGATGAAGTGTTGTACGTCACTGAACGATTGTAGATCGAATCGCAGATTGACGGTGAAGTTTTCACCCTCAGCCCACATCGATTTCAAGAGGCAGACCGGACCGTCATAGTCATCTACGCGCACGCTCGGATTACCCATGCATATCCGCAAACCCCCGCGGCGACCACCGTTACCACCACCATTTCCGTCCGCGATTGTGTCGACCAGCTTATCCAGCTTAGCCGAGTAACTCCCGAGCACCTCACGCACCTCAGGGGTGGCCCCATTCAATCTACTAGCCCCTATTTCGGCCACGAGGCTCTTTAACGACTGACAGAGCGCCTTCACTTCCAAGAGCTCCGTTGTTTCCTCATGCGTGTTCGCTTTTCTATCGCGTCCTTCCATCGCCTTTGTCCCCGCTTATATCTTCTTACAATTCTTTTACCGCTGCCCTATCTGTAACCCAAAGACGGAGTCGTTATATAAGCTTTTCGGTTACGCCCGCTTCTGAGATGCCACCAAAATCGGAATTTGCAGAGCGGACACAATTTTTCCGGCTGGCGACAAACGCTAGGGGGCAGATTGGCAGCATCGTTGCTCAAAACGCACAATTACGCAATACGTTCATTATTCATGGCGCTTCTGCTTTACGGAGATCTTACGTGGCTGCGCTGAACAGGTATATGGAAGAAGACGCAGATGCGGAAAAAGAGCGGAGATGGCGGGTACATATAAACGCGCACGTGCAGAAGATGCGCAGTGAAGCAATGACATGCCCCTATTTGTAGGCGCGCTACCCTATGGTAACGTACCGAAAGAGGAGGGCAAGCGTATGAAATTGAGCAGTCCTGTATTTGAGAGCGAGCGATCAATACCCAACAAATATTCGTGCTATGGTGCTAATATCAATCCGCCGCTCCGGATCTCAGATATCCCGGCGGGCACGAAGACCCTGGCATTGATCCTCGAAGATCTCGACGCGCCGCGCGGAACCTTCGTCCACTGGCTCGTTTACAATATCCCCGTCGACAACCGCATAGAGGAAGGTAGCGTTCCGGGAACTCAAGGGGTGAATAATTTCCGCAAGCGAGCGTACGGCGGACCCTGTCCACCCTCAGGGACGCACCGGTACGTCTTCAAACTCTACGCGCTGAACACCGTGCTCGCACTCGGTGAGGGCGCGGATAGGAAGAGGCTGGAAGCGGCGATGGAGGGTCATATCGTGGATACCGCGGAATTAATGGGCCTTTATCAGAAGAAATCAGGGTTCTTCAGGTAGAGATTTGAGCTCGCTTGTCTGACGGGGGACCGAAGGAGGAAGCACAGGCACGCATTAGCACACAGTTGGCCATGCTCGCGAGCAGCGAGACCTTAGCGCAGCTTGGTTGCTCCTTGGCTCCGGGATAAAATTATCGTTGTGTTTTTGTTAGATGCCACTTAAGAATGTGTGTGAGAGCAAATGGCGAGGTTAGAAGAGAAGATAGAAGCGCTGTTGAAAGATCCTGACCAGACGCTGGCGGAGATTTTTGTGGTCGTCGAGCAGCACTTAGGGTTCGTGCCCTCGATACTCAAGGGCATGGCTGAGCGGCCGGATATTCTCATTCCGTCCGTATTGACTGCATACTTCCTGCTCGGTGAGCCCAAAGCGCTGGACCGGAAGACGGCTGAACTGATCGCGTTTGCCTGTGCCGTTTCGGTACGTGGTGATGCGTGCACGAAGGTGCATTTACGGGAAGCGAAGAAGGCTGGTGCTTCGCAGCAGGAGATCTTTGAAGCAGTCATGATCGCAAGCATGATGGCGCAGACCGCGGTGCAGGCGAGTGCATTGCGCGTGTGTGAGACGGCAGGTGAATAATCCCTTCGCGGGCGAACTTTCAAACCTTAACTTGCCCGGGGATCTAACTAGTAATGGAGCTGGGCACCGTGACATCTCGTTGGGACGATTGCTGGGACGCTGCACCCGAACTTTATGCGCTTCTTAAAGAGAGTGAGTCGGTCGAGAGCGCACGTGAGAAGCTGATCGGCTTTCTTGACGCACTAGAGTGGACGTATAGGCGTGATGTTGATACCCTTGACGCATGGGATTATACCATCCTGGAAGACGCGCTCCGCTGCCTCAAGAACATCATATCGCCACGCAACGAGCGGCTATCCGAAACGTCTGCGCTGAAATTCGTCTGGACCGCTGCGGTCACCGGTGACGCGGACGTCGCTGACGACTTTGTGGACGAGTTTGTGCACTTCTTCAAGGCGGTCAAAGGAAAAGCTGATGTCTACCCCTCATGCTTGATGGCCGGGGTCGAGCTCCCCGATTTTGACCGGCATCGTGGCCGTGAAGCGGCGTTACTGCGTTCTGAGTACCTTGACCATATGGGCGACCGAATGCGGAACTATCTGGTACGGTATCCCAGCGGCCTTGCGCCTGAGATTGTTGAGCGTCGTAGGGGGAACAGGAGACGGATCTTAGCGGTGCTCGATGCCACTGAGGACGACTGGAACGACTGGCACTGGCAGTTCAGTCACGTATTCAAGAATTTGAACGGTTTTGAGACACTAAAGAAGATCATCAGGCTCGTGCCGGTGCAGGAGCGGGCAATAGCGCTCGCTGTTGAAAACGACGTCCCTTTTGGCGTTACGCCGCATTATCTGCACCTCATGGATCCCGAGCCGAGCGATTACGATTACGCCGTTCGTCGACAGGTCTTCCCACCGTTGAGTTACGTGGAGAATATGATCGCGCATAAAGAGGATCGCGAGCTTGCATTCGACTTCATGCGCGAGCATGACACCTCACCGATAGAGCTCGTCACACGTCGTTACCCCACCGTGGCGATCATCAAACCGTACGATTCGTGCCCGCAGATCTGCGTCTACTGCCAGCGAAACTGGGAGATCACGTCGCCATTAATGCCCGCGGCGCTGGCGCCCATGGAGCGTATTGACCGGGCGATCGAGTGGTTCGCAGAGCACGAGAGTATGATGGATGTGCTCTTAACTGGTGGCGATCCGCTGGCGATGAATGACAAGTTGGTCGAGTATATCGTGAGCCGCCTCTCAGAGATACCCCATATCCACAGTATCCGGATCGCCACGCGTATCCCGATCACGGTACCCCAGCGGATCACCGATGAGCTCTGTGAGATCTTTAAGAGCTATTATGAACTGGGTAAGCAGACACTGTGCATGGTTACGCATTTCGAGCATCCGTATGAAGTCACGCCGGAAACTGCGGAAGCGATAAAGCGTATCAAAATGATCGGCATGCACGTCTATAACCAGCAGGTCTTCACCTTTGCCAACAGCCGTCGATTCGAGACCGCGGCGCTGCGGATCGCGATGAAGCAGATCGGCGTTGACCCTTATTATCTCTTCAACATGAAGGGTAAGGGCGAAATAGAGGATTACGCGGTCCCGGTCGCCCGGATTTTGCAGGAGCGGAAGGAGGAGGCTCGATTGCTGCCCGGCATATTCCGCAGTGACGAGCCGGTCTTTAACGTGCCGTTCCTCGGCAAGAACCATCTCCG
>JAFGKP010000007.1 GCA_016928455.1 Methanomicrobia archaeon | reverse complement strand
TACTCCCGGAATTCCGGTAAGACCTCCGATGAGCAGGAGACCGAGAAGCCTTTTTCTTCAAGTGCATCACGTACCATTCGCTCGTTTGCCGGGTTCAGAAACGAGAACAAGAAGCAGATACCGACTGAATCCAATCCCTGCGCGCGCATCTGATCCGCAACGGTCTCGATCTCCGCGTCAGCAGGCGCCATAAGGAGCTCGCCATGCGATGAAATGCGCTCCGCGATCTCGAAGCACGCATCAAAAGCGACGAGATGCGGTGCACGGCCCGCATCGAGCCGATACAAATCCGCACGCTGCTGCCGCCCGATCTGGAGCAGTGCGGCAAACCCCTTCGTTGTAAGCAGGCAGGTCTTCGCGCCTTTACGTTCTAATACCGCATTCGTGGCCAGGGTCGTGCCGTGCGAGAACACCGTAGCTGGTGCACAGCGCGTCAACCCAGTCTCGATCGCGCGTTCAGGCTGGTCTGGCGTGGAAGGCACTTTAAAGGTATGCATCCTGCCACCCTCGAGCACCACGAAATCCGTGAACGTCCCCCCGATATCCGTGCTGATGAGCATTCTGTCTTTACTCTCCGTAGAACCGTGCACCATTTTAGGCTTACTCACGCACACGCCCACGAGTGGATGAAAACCACGTAAAACGCCGAGATCCACCCCCACGCCCCGATTGCTGGCTCATTTATATACCATGCAGTTCTTACTACAATTACTGCATGCGACAGAAAGAGGAATCTCCCGAGGAGCGACGGAGACGGTGGATGGACCGGGAAGCTCGGAAAACTGACAAGCAGAACCCAAAGCAAGCGATCTGTGCAAGCTGCGGTAAAGAGGTTGTCGAGGGAGAATACATTGAGTATCAGGGCAGAATTCTTTGCGCAGACTGTTATCTGGCTGAATTAGAAGAGAATGTTGATATCGGCGCCCAAGACAGTTGTGGCGCAGGCTGAGAGAGGAGCACCGAAAAGAAGATGGAAGAGAAGAAGTACGCACTGCCGATCCCGCGCGGGATCACCACGGGAATTATATTCGAGGCCGCCGAGCGATTCGGGCTGGAAGTCGAGCAGGAGGCGCCGCCGGAGGATGCCTTTGATATCCGAACCGATCTGCCGGTTAAGGATTACGTGCCCCGGATCCTCATACGGGGAGATACTCCCGATACGTTGATCGCGGCACAGGAATATATCCTCAAGCGGCATGAAGAATGGATCGCGAACCTGGAAGATTGGCGCAAGATGCGTCGTGAGCGCTTCTTGAAGAAAGTGAAGAAATACTGAAGCGATCGCTTCGCTTTGATCCCGTCAGTACACTTACTCCTTCAATGCGGCCATATAGAGCCATTGGTCAAAGTAGCCGTTGCTTCTCCCGTTCTCTTTAATGGTAGCATCGAAGGACTGTTGCAAGAGCTCTTGCAGGAGCTCCGCCTCTTCTTTGCTCGAGACCGTAAAGAGGACCTGTCCTTTGCTCTTCAAGACTTTAGGCACTTCTCTGAGAACTCGTTCCCACAAAAAGGTATCGAATGGATTAAGCTTGCCGATCATAAACCCGAAGACCACCTCGAACTCCCGTCCGAAGAAAGATGAGAGCTGTGAACAGTCGAGGACGATGCTCTTCTTCGGGTCCAGCACACCCACTTCCAGGCCCTTGCAGATCTCGCATTTCTCGATATCGAGGGTTAGTGGCGATAGCCCCAATTCATGGAGCGCCATGGTGGCTCCACCGTCGCCACAGCCGATCTCGAGACTTGGGATGTGCTCCGGCGCGTCGATGCCCATCGCCTCAAAGAACGCGGAGAGTACCGATTTCAGGGACTCCACGCGATCGCGTGGATAGAAGCTCGGGGCCTTCACCTCACACTGGCAAAAAAATCGGTCCACCAGGCCAAGCGAGTAATATTCGATAACGCCTTCATGAAAGGCCGCACGATCGACCACCGCTTCGCGTTCCTTCGGGCTCGGTATGCCCGCGGCCAGTATCTCAAACTCAGTCCTCAGGCTCGGATCAGCAAGTATATCGGTGAAGATCATCCAGAACCCCAGCTCTCGGTCACGGACTGCGAGACCCAAGAGCGCACCAGCAGTATCTCGAATACGTATGGAGGACTCAAGGTCTGTATGTTCGATCTTAGCGAGATAGTCACGAGTCCGCGCAAGCCACTTTTGAGCCGCATAGCTCTCTTCCACCAGGACAAACGCGTCTATCCCCACAAGCTCATTGAGCTCCATGTTTGTTCGTTATCCCTCGCCCGCTCCTGCGCTTAAGCATGACCGGAGAAACCGCTCGGACGGATATTCATGGATAGAGGAGACTATGATCTTTCCCGCACCATACCTGACAACCACCAGCACCGGGCGAACGTCCAAATCGGCAGTCACCGTTAACACCACGTCCCAGTCATCATCCAGCGTCCCCAGATAGCCATCACAGAAACAGACCGCTTGCTCGACGAGCTGTGCAGCCATATCTTCCTTCTTCCGCTCGATCGTGGCCTGGATATCCTTGCGCACATACCCAAGCTGCAGTGGCAGCCAATCATAAGCGTTGCTGTGCGCGAGCGCGCCGGAGACCAGCAGCGTACCACCGGCCCTGACAAATGAGGTGATGGTCGCACGGTTGGCTCTGAGCACTGCAAGCATCCCGGAGAAGTAGGAGTTCCCAAAGCCTGCCGGTACGATCATCAATCGAAACGCTCGCCAGGAGAAGAACGGTGCGGCGAGTAGCTGCGGCTGTACCAGTTTGTACCTGAACCCGTGCTCTCGAAGATACTGCTCATACGGCGTGTCCCGGTCCCACAGTAGTGCTATTTCGGCACCCATTGCTCTGTCATGCCTTGCTTCGTTCCGTTTCGAGCCACGAGCGGGTTTTTTTTTAGCACGATACGTACGCTATGCTACGCTACGCTACGTTACGTACGTACTTGCTCGTGCTCCTCTGCTGCAAGCTCGCGAAGCGCTATTTTCACCTTGCTCACAATCTCATCCAGCTTCGCCTGAGGCACGCTCTCATGCCGGACAATGCCATCCACGATATCCACGACCTTGCCAGCGGTCTCGCCCTTTTTATACTTCGTGCTTACCCCGATCTCTTCGAAATCCTCGAATGATACGGGCGATTGACAGAGCACAACGGCCGGTACCTTCACCTTTCGCAAGATGAACCGAACCTTGTAGATGAAATGCACCTTCACATTCCCGTGATGCAAGATGATGAGCTTGGGCTGATTGAGTATCTCCACTTCACGCTGCTCGAGGCCGAAGGCGACTCCATGGCCGCCACTCCGCGGCGCGTCTGCCGGTGTGCCGTCACCTGCGTTCAAGATCAGCTCACCCACGTTGACCCCGCGGCCCCGCAATTCGGTCGTAATCTCGCAGACCGGCTTGGGCACATGCCGATACCCGGGCGACATTGCCACGGCGATAACGTCGTTCTTCCAGGCCTTTGCGAAGGTTCCACGTTGCGCAAGGCCGCCACCTAATCCGAGTCCCTGCCCTTTTCTACACGCGACCAGCTGTTTCTCTCTCCCCACAGCCATTGCTAAGCTGCTACCTCGCTCTTCCCAGCGGTTGCCCTCAAATCCTCCAGCTTCGCGACCTTACCCGCCTCCATGTGCGCGATCCGGTCACAGACGTCATGGGCGAAGTCTACATCGTGGGTAACAATAATAAAGGTCATACCGAGGTTCTCACGGGCTGCACGTATGGAATCGGCGACGTATTTCTTTGTTATCGGATCCATGGTACCCGTTGGCTCATCGAGCACCGCGATCGCAGGCTCCTTCATCATCACCTGCGCGAGCGCGATCCGCTGCCGCTCACCCACACTCAACTCGGTATGTGTCTTGGGCAGTATCTCCTCCGCCTTATCTTCATGGAAGCCGACACTCTGCAGCATGAATTTCGCCTTCATGCGCGCAAGTTCAGCCGGAACTCGGAGGCCTATACAGGTCGTGAGATTCTCCAGTACCGTCCGTTCGGGATATAAGGAATACTCCTGATGCAACATAGCGACCCGCGCGGCCGCCTGCTCGCCCACACCCGGGGTCGTCGCGCCCCATGCGATCCACACACCGGTCTCCGCAACCCTGCTCACATCGATCCACCGTTCCCCGGCACGTATCTTAACGGTCCCGCCAGTGACCGGATCGATCTGACAGATAATGCGAGATAAGCTCGTCTTACCCGCGCCGCTCTTACCCAGGAGTCCAAAGATCTCGTTCTCATAGATAGTAAGCGTGACGTCATCCACCGCCTTGACCATGCCGCGCCAGATAGAGTAGTAGTACTTCTTGCAGTGCTCGATCTGTATCTTCGGCTCCCCGATCTTCTGGTACTCCTCGCGCTCGATCTCACTCACCTGCTTCTTGAATTCGGCCACGATTTCCTTTGAGTCGCCGTACTTCACCACTTTGCCGTTATCGAGCCATAAGACCTTCTCACTCAGTTCCTCAACGACGTACGGCCAGTGCGAGGTTACGATCAGGGTCATCCCTTCTGCGGTGCTCTCTTTCAGTGCTTTGTGTACGAGCTTCGCGGTTTCAACGTCCAGCGTTCCGGTGGGCTCGTCGGCCAGGAGCAACATCGGATCGAGCGCCAGTTGCCGCGCGAGCACGACACGCTGCTTCTCGCCACCGCTGAGATTGATTGCCGGGAAGGAGATCCGATGGATCATTCGCACGGCTTTGAGCAGCTCATAAGCACGCCGGAACCGTTTATCGGCCGGGTATTGCCTGCTCTCCAGCGCCTGCAAGACGTTATACATCACCGTATCGTCGCCATAGAGCCCGAAGGTGCGCTGTAGCATAATAGCCACCGATCGCTTCACCTTCTTTCGCGCTTCCGCGTCCTTCCAGTAATTCACTTCCTGTAACTCCAGGGTCCCGCCGCACTTCGTGCAGGTCTGACCAGCCTGGCTCGGTGCCGTTACCCACTCGCAGGACGGGCACATCGCGACCCGGAAGATGACCTCGCCCGATGTAGGTGCGTATTCCTCGCTCCCGCGCAGCATATGGAGCAGCGTCGATTTACCCGAGCCGCTCCGGCCCAGCAAACCCATGGGCTCGCCCTCGTAAATATCAAAACTCACGTCATCCAGAGCTTTCACGCCCTCGAACTCCTTGCCTACTCCCCTGATCCTGACCAACGGTTCCTCTTTACCCATTTTTCCTCGCCCTTTCTTTTTTCGTTTCGTATTTGAGTTTTTTATAGTGACCGTAAGGTGAGAATGGCGCGGCTATTCTTCCGCGCCCCTCAAATCTTCTATCTTCTCCAGTTTACCCTGGTTCATATATGCCACCCGATCACACACCGCCTCGGCAAAATCGAGATCATGCGTAACGATCACGAAGGTAATCCCCAAATTCTCACGCGCCTTCTGGATGGTTTCGCCGACGTACTTCTTCGTATGCGGATCCATCGTCCCTGTGGGCTCGTCGAGGACCGCGATCTCCGGCTCCTTCATCAACAACTGCGCAATGAGTATTCGCTGCTTCTCACCCACGCTCAGTTCGAGGTGCGTCTTGGGCAATATCTCCTCGATCTCTTCATCTGCGAAGCCCACACCCTGGAGCATGTAATGCACCTTCATCTTTGCAAGATCATCAGACATATCCAGCCCTATGCCATGCGTGAGATTCTCCCAGACGGTCAATTTGGGATAGAGTGTATATTCTTGATGCAAGACGCCGACGAAATAGTGCTTCCATTCGGTCGTGCCGCCAGTGATAACGCCGTCCTTGACGAAGGTCCCGAGATCAGCTTTTGAAGCGTCATACCACTGCTCACCGCTGCGTATCCAGGCGTGGCCCGCAGTGCTCGGCTCCAAATGACTGACGATCCGCATTAAGCTCGTCTTGCCCGCACCACTGTGCCCGACCACCCCGAAGATCTCATTCTCGTGGATGATGAACGAGACGTCGTCCACGCCCTTAACAACGCCACGGGACGCGGAGAGGTAATACTTCTTCAGATGTTCGATGCGTATCTTCGGCTCACCGAATTTCAAGAACTCGTCGCGCTCGATTTTACCCACTTCTCGCTCGAAGTCGTCGATTACCTTCTCGGTATCGCCGTACTCGACCATCTCACCTTTATCGAGCCAGAGCGTCTTCTTCGCCAATTCCCGGATCACGTACGGCCAGTGCGAGGTAACCACAAAGGTGGTGCCGCCCTTCGTGCTCTCGAGCAGGGCTTTGTGCACGACGCGTGCAGTCTCATGATCGAGTGTCCCGGTGGGCTCGTCGGCCAGGAGGAGAATGGGCTGCAGCGCCATCTGTCGTGCAAGCACCATACGCTGCTTCTCACCACCGCTGAGATCGCGTGTCGCGGGCATATTAGCACGATGCAGCATCTTCACGGACTCCAGAATCTCATAGGCCCGTTTCATCCGCTTGCTCTTCGGGTAGCCCGCGCGCTCCAGGGCCTCCAGAACGTTCCAGACAACGCCCTCATCACTGTAGAGTGCGAAGCTCCGCTGAAGCATGATCGCAATTGCAGCCTTCATTAGGCGCTGCATGTGATGATCTTGCCAGAAATTCACTTCCTGGAACTCGAATACACCGCCGCACCGGCTGCACGTCTTGCCAACGAAGCTCGGTCCTTCGACCCAGGAACAGGAGGGGCAGATAGCAATCCTGAAGATAATCTCACCGCTATCAGGTTCGTATTCCTTGCTGCCCCGCAACATACGTAGCAACACCGATTTGCCCGAACCACTCTTCCCGAGCAGCCCCAGTGGCTCTTTCTCTCGTATATCGACACTGACGTTATTCAACGCGGTTTTACCCTCAAAAGACTTACTCACACCGCTTATTTTAATAAAAATCTCACTCTCTTCGCCCATTTCTTCCCAGTCACCTACTCTCGCACGTTGCTACTCCTTTTCTCGCCCTGCCAGAGCACCACACACATACCTTTTGCCGCTCGCAGCATATAAAATTGGACTATTTTAGTTATAGCTACCTGTTTTTATGGTACTGCTGAGCAGCCTTAAAGTTTACCGCTTTTTCTTCAACACGATGATATCAGGTCGTGGCGGCGCTTTCGAACCCGCAAACTCACGCCTGCAGCGCTCGCACAACTGCCGTGTGGTCAAGATCACGACCTCCTCGCTCCCCGGTAACTTCCGCGCATAGATGAACTCCGGCTTCACCTCGACCGATGCGCTGATCTCCTCGAGCAGTGTCGTGATCTTCTCCCTGAAGACCTCGACCGCATCGACCTGGAGACCCCGGAGATCAGCGGCAAACCCGGTACACCCGCAGGCCATGCCGAAGACCTTCGCCTCGGGCACAAATACGTTCCCGACCATGTTCCGCAACTCAGACTCGAGTTTCGTCCTTCCCTCTGTTATCGTTTCCGTCACTTTTTCTGCACCTTCACCACCTTCGTCGTCAATTCATCACAATAATGACAGGACTCACAGATCTTCCTGCAGTTCTGCCACTGCTGAATGCACCCTTCCAAACGCTGGTTATCCAGATCAAAGGTATAGCTCAATTCTGCAGGACAGTCAATGAGTTCGAGGAGATTGCCCGTGTACGACCGCCGGGCATAGGCGCGCATGCAGTTGATGATCCAGTTCACCGCGTTTGCCCTGCCCGCGATCTTGAAATTATCGATCCCCAGCGTCTCGTACTCCTTCAGGTCCTCGGGACGTATCCACGGCGACCGGATGAGCTGTGAAGGGTCGCGCACCCTGATGGAGATGCACTTATCAAAGTAGTAGTCACTGAAGATGTTCGCGGATTGCGCGCCCATAAGTGGTGAGCGCGAGGAGGTGATATGGGAGAAGAGGTTGAAGTGCGCGTGCCGGAAGGGGCATTTGTAGAGGCAGCCCTCGTTCACGAGCACCTTGATCTTGCACCGAACCGCCTTCAGGATCGCCTCGAGCATCGCGAAGTTACGGTTGATGTTCGTATCCACCGCGATGGTATCGGCACCGAGTCCCTCGAAGAACTCCGCACGCTGCGGTGAATCCACGTGCGCAATGCAGGATACCACCGTCTCCATCGGATATTCGCGTAGCAGCTCGATGAGATATGGCTCCGCGACGGTCACGCCGTCAACTTCAGCCTTATTCAGCTCCTCAAAGTACCAGGTGAAGAGCTTGTAGCCCTCGTGTGTCAGGTGATAGCCGCCCAGGCATGAGGGATTGATCACGATATTCAGCTTGATGTCGTGCTGGTGCGCGTACTCGACCTGGGCTTTAATATCAGAGATACGTGCGGAATGGAGCGTTGCCCGCCCGCTGCCGATCACCTCTGGTGCACCGGCCATATAGACCTCACTGACCTCGTCGAGACCTTCCGCCTCTTTCACTTCAATGATCTCCTGGAGCGCTTCGTGATGCCCGGGGTGGGGCACATGGAGTTTCATTTGAGTATCGTTAACGCCTCCTTCGTCAGCCGCTCGCAGTAGCCACACTCGTTACAGATCTTCTTACAGGACTTCCAGTGACTGATGCTCCCGCTGAGCTTCTTATTGTCGAGATACAGCAGGTAGCGGAGCATTTGGGGGCAGTCGAGGATATCGAGCACATTGCCGTCGAACGCGCGATGGGCGTAGTACCGCATACAGTCAATGATCCAGTTCACCGTCTTCGTCCGTCCGGAGAGCTTGAAGTCTGTAATGCCGATTGCTTCGTATTCCGCAAGATCTTCGGGCCGGATCCAGGCGGACTTCACGATCTGCACGGGATCACGCAGCCGGAGCGAGATACACTTATCGAAATAGTAATCGGGCGCCCAGAGCGGTGCCCGCGGTTGATTGAGACTCGAGAGATGCGATGCGAGATTATAGTGCGAATATCTGAACGGGCAGCGATAGAGGCAGCCCTCGTTCACGATTAGCCGTACACGACAGTTCACCGCATTCACGATCCCTTCCAGGAGGTCGAAGTGGCGGTTGATGTTCGTGTCCACGGTGATCATATCAGCTCCGAGCTCGTCGAAGAACCGGGCTCGCTGTGGCGATTCGACGTACGCTAAGCAGGATACGACGGCTTGCATGGGGTAATCGCGGAGCATATCCACGAGGTAGGGGTCCGCGACCGTCACCGCATCAACTCCGGCTTTGTTCAGCTCCTTGAAATACCAGGAGAACATCTTGAAGCCCTCGAACGAGAGATGATGCCCGCCCGTGCAGGTGGCGTTCATCGTGAGGTTCATCTTGATCCCATGCTCGTGCGCGTACTCGGTCTGCTCGCGAATCTCGTCGAGCAGCGGTGCATGGAGCACACCGCGACCGCTCCCCATGACGTCCGGGGAGCCGCCCATAAAGACCTCGTCGACCGCATCCAGGCCCTCAGCCTCTTTCACCGCGATAATCTCCTGCAACGCGGCGAAATGCCCGGGATGCGGGATTTTTAAGCTCACCATCGCGCTGATTACCAGTAAGCACGCACGCGTTAATAAGTGTTTTACCTTCCGATTGCTCCGCTGGGGAACAAACGAACCGTGAAAAAAGGAAAAAAATGAAAAAAGTGGGGAAAAATAACTACCCCACCTTTAGGCCGTCATCTTTAGTATGGGATGCGGTTCTTCTGCCTCGATGTCGTGCTCTGCCTTCGCCGCCTCTGCAACGATCATGTCCGCCATACCGACCAGCGGGAATGCTCTCGGGGCATTCTCGATCGGCCCGTAGAGCACGAAATCGTGCCCCGCTATGACGGGCATGATATTTGAGGCAACATCGCAGATCTTGAAGAC
>JAFGKP010000110.1 GCA_016928455.1 Methanomicrobia archaeon | reverse complement strand
GATCTTCGATGCGGAGGTCTTTCACGTCTGGACGCTCGGGGTCGCGCCCTATACGGACGAGAAATTCAAGCAGAATTTCCGGCATAATTCATTCTTTATCGGCAACAATACTCGTGAGGCGATTAACCGCGGTCTGGCCGATTACACGCCGATTTTCCTCTCTGAGGTGCCTGACCTGTTCGCGCGCCGGATCGTGCCTGTTGATGTCGCGCTCGTGCAGACCTCGCCACCGGATGAGCACGGCTACATGAGCTTCGGCGTGAGTGTGGATATCGTGAAGGCCGCGACCGAGCAGGCGGGGTTGGTAATCGCGCAGGTCAATTCCCACATGCCCCGGGTGCACGGCGATAGCTTCATTCATATTGAGAATGTCGATTTTGTCGTCCCGCACGATGAGCCCTTACTGGAATACACTGCAGAGCCAGAGGGTGGCGTCGCGCAGCGGCTCGGGAAGTACGTTGCGCGGCTCATTCAGGACGGTGATACGATTCAGGTCGGTTATGGCAGCATACCGAACGCGATTCTCGCGAATCTGCACGAGAAGAAGCATCTTGGCGTGCACACCGAGTTGATCAGTGACGGTCTCGTGGCCTTGATGAAGCGCGGCGTGATCGATAACAGTAAGAAGACGATCAACCGTGGTAAGGCCGTTGCTACCTTCTGCATGGGCGGAAAGAAGACCTACGCGTTCATTCACGACAATCCCGCGATCGAGTTCCGCACGATAGATTACACGAACAACCCGCTGGTCATTGCGCAGCACGAGAAGATGACCGCGATCAATACTGCGCTCGAAATCGATCTCACGGGCCAGGCGACGGCGGAATCGCTGGGCAAACGATTTTACAGTGGCATTGGTGGACAGGCAGACTTCATGCGTGGCGCCGTGCTGGCGAAGCACGGTAAGGCGATACTCGCGATACCCGCGACCGCAGAAGGGGGCACCATCTCCAGGATCGTACCATTCCTGAAGGAGGGCGCGGGTGTGACGCTCAATCGTGGCGACGTGCAGTACGTCGTTACTGAATACGGGATCGCGTACCTGCACGGCAAGAACATCCGGGAGCGTGCTATGGAATTGATCTCAGTGGCGCATCCGAAGTTCCGGCCGTGGCTCATCGAGGAAGCGCGCAAGCTCAAGTTGATCTACAGCGATCAGGCGTTCATTTCGGGCGAACGCGGCGAGTACCCGGAGGAGCTTGAGACGTTTAGGCGGACGAAGACCGGTCTGGAGCTCAAGCTGCGGCCGGTGAAGATAAGCGACGAGCCGCTCCTGAAAGACTTCTTCTACGCGCTCTCTGACGACAGCCTCTATCAGCGGTTCTTCATCACCCGACGGGCTATACACCATGACCGGCTTCAGGAGTTCGCAATCATTGATTACACGACGCAGATGGTAATCCTTGCGGTGCTCGAGGAGGACGGTAAGGAAGTGATCGTGGGTCTAGCGCAGTACGCCGTGGACGAAGCGACGCACACTGCTGATGTCGGGTTCGCCGTCCGGGACGAGTATCAGAACCTGGGGATCGGTTCCGAGCTGCTGTCTTATTTAACGATCCTGGCGAAGCGGAAAGGGCTGCTCGGATTCACCGCGCAGGTGCTGCTCGATAATCCCATGATGATGCATGTCTTTGAGCATGCCGGGTTTGATATTGAGAAGAGCGGTGCGGAAGGGGTATACGATCTGAAGATGCTGTTTCGGAAGCAGTGACGGCTCGTGCGTTACTGTCATGAGCGGCTCTCTCTCTGTTTGTTATCATCTTAAAGCCGGATTGTGATCACCCCAGCAACTCCTGCCAGTGCCCTCGGCCCACCACGTGCACCTTCGCAGCATTGAGGTCCAGCAGCAGGAAGGTATCGTCCGCGCTGTAAACCACCGGTCGCTGCGTCACGAGCGTCACCGTGCCCGAACCGACCGCAGTAACGCTGACAGGAACCGTCTGCATGCCGATCGTGAGGTGGTATGCGCCTTCTTTTAGGCCTGTGGCATAATAGCGGTTCGGCAGAAAAGAGAGCGTGAATTTCGTGCCTACTGCCGTACTTCCAGGCGCGCAGATGACCGTGCCGCGTTTCATTTCCTCCGCGGTTGCCCCTTTTATCGCGAGTCCAACCCGAGAGCCCGCTTCAGACTCTAGAACATCGTTATCCTGCATCTGGATCGAGCGAACGACCACTTCGGTGCCCTGAGGCAGTAGCATGAGCTTGTCGTGCCGCTTCACGAGCCCCTGCTTCACGCAACCCAGTACGACCTCACCAACGCCCTTGACTGGAAACGAGTGATCGACCACGATCCGAGCAGGTGCGCGCGTATCCCGCGTGATCTCGAACCCCTCGAGCGTTTTCTGTATCGCCGGGATATCCTGTTCCATGACGGCATAGTTCTCGAGTGCGGTTCTTTGTGTAATCGCTGCGATCTTCGCACGCTCGGTGTAGGGTGGTACGATAATAATGCCGCGCGAAATGTTGAACGAGTCAAGCATAATAATGGTCTCACCAACGGCGGGCGTCATTGCCGCGAAGGATACGATCGCCGCATCGATGCAGGACATGATCTGACTCTTCACGGTAACTTTATCCTCGACCGGCTGCATGAACGTGTAGATACAGCCGTCCGTCTTCCTGTTGTACAGCACGACATCGCTCGCCGTGCCACGTTTACCCAGTTTCCGACCCAGTTCGTCGTCGTGGAATATGCCAACTGCGAGATTCTTCATATCCTGGCTATACCTCCTGCTCCCATAAAATCTTTAAAAACCCTCTCCGCTACTTCATGAGAAGCTCCATTACCTTGTGGCAGAATAAGCAAACTACGCTGGTATCCACGCTGTTATGGGAACGTTTATTTAGCCTGGGCGCCAACGTTGCTTTAGTCAAGAATTTGTGATGACGGCACAGGTGGCGATACGTTCTGTGATGAAATGTCCAGATCAAGTGGTGTAGTGCTCTGTGTTGCAGTTCTGGCTCTCTGGTGTACGGTTAGCGCCACGACTACCGCTCACCTGAACGACCCGGTTGACGATCTCCTGTACCTGTATACTGGCGATCCTGTCCCGCCCGAGCTTTATCGCGGCTGTCTGGATGTGGTTTCAGGCGAGGCGAATAGCACCGAGGGATTCCTGGATGTTCTGATCACGCTCAACAGTAGTGGAATACCGGCGCTGGCTACAACGACCTTCTGGTCGGTACTCCTGGACGAAGACGACGATCCTGCTGATAACTGTCCCTATTATCCCCTCGCCGAGGTGGATACGATGTATTCAGTCATTTACGATACAGGGTGTGAGGATTGGACGGTAGAGCGGTCAACGTATGAATCTTGGGGTTGGTCGGAGAGGTCAACGAACGCGACGTGGGGCGTGACTTCTTCCTGGCCGGACGGTGAGACGGTCATTCACCTCGAGATTCCGCTCGGTGAATTGGACGAGGCAGATACAGTCATCCCCTGGAAAGTGAAGACAGAAGCGACCTTTAACGGCGTTATCGGTGACTTGGCCCCTGATTTCGGTCTTTTTTACCTTGGTGATCCTCTTCCTGAGCCGTGGCTGTACACACCTGACAATCGCTCGTGGGTAAGTGGTCTTGCGACGCTCGGGGTTGTAGAAATGTGCAATGCCAGCGATATCCTTTCCACGCTCTTTGAATACTCGACCGACGGAGTGACGTGGACCGAAATCTCCATCGACTACGACGATCAAGCCAATACCTGGCCATATGTGGTTTATAACGCGAGCTGGGATGGCTGGGGCGCCGTTTGGAACGCGACCGTATTGACTGAAGGCTGGTATCAGCTCAGGGCAACGATGACCGACAGCCGGAATCAGACCGGGCAGAGCCAGATTATGGTGTACATGGATCCAACGCCGCCGGTCCCTGCCCTTCTGCGGCCAGTCTTCGACCAGGTAGTCACGGGCACCGTTCGGGTAAGCGCCTCGACCGGCGATGAAGCTCTCAGCGGCGTGGTCTTTTCGCTCTTCAGGGTCGAGACCACACCTTATTCCTGGCTCGAGAAGACGGTTCCGCACACGCCGCAGGGCTACGGGTGCATGCCGGCAGCAGCCGCGGCATCGCTCCTCTGGTTCGATAACTACACCAACTCAAGTGGGGTCAAGGTCTTCGATAAGCTCGTCCCTCCCGAGCTGGAAGCGCCGGAGAATCTGACGGCGAAGCTGAATGAGGTGTTCAAAACAGATAACAAAGATCCAGCAGGCATGATCGGACGGCATTTCACCTCAGACAAAGATCTGGTCGCCGGGTTGAAGCAGTACGTGCAGGATCGCCAAACAGCGGGCATGACCCAGGACTTTGTGGTGAAGGCTCTTGGCGGGTCGAAGAAGGCACCGTATGAACCACTGCCGAACGGCACCGATTGGGTAACCTTTTACAAGACGATGCTCCCGCACGAGGATATTTTGCTCCTCCTGGATGGGCAGAAGCAGACGGGCGAGGAGTGGGGCGGGCATGCGGTCACGGCGAACAGTTTTAAGTCGCAGCTTGAGCTCTGGTGGACACCGGAGGGCTGTATATGGGCGCAACGACCACCGTATATCATCGATTTCATGGACCACAACGAGGATACTGGCTATCGTGAGGTGGAGCTGGCTGGAAACGGTAGCCTGAAGGGACTCGAAAGGTACTACAGCGAGCTTTCACCGGATAACCAAACGCTCTATGCAATGGTCGTGCTCTCACCGAAAGTGAGCTACGACGAGTTGATCACGGCGCTCAACGAGAGCCGGAACACATCCACAGATTGGATACCGCTCGGTACGGGCCTCTCGCTTCTTGAGGGGCAGGAATACGTCCTCGATTGGAATACTTCAAGTGTCGCGGATGGCAGCTACCTCATAATGGCCACAGCGCGGGATGAGACGGGCAATGAGGCTTCTGATATCATCTGGATTACCGTGGATAACAGCGCGCCACAGACGACGAAAGTGATTGCAGGGCCACAGTACGACGAAGGCTGCTATGTAACCTCAGACACAGCGTTTACGTTGAGCGTTGCTGATGGCGGCGGTCTGGGTGTGGAGTCGCTCTTTTACCGGATCTGGAACAATGATACCTGGAGCAATTGGACGCAGATATCCTGTGCGCCTGTGGTTGTGGGCGGGCTTCAGCATAATTCCAAAAGCTGTAGCACAATTTTCACGCTACCGGGGACGTGCACGCATTATCTCGAGTATTACGCCGTCGACCGTGTGGGCAACAACGAATCACTGCAGAATCAAACGCATATCGTGGATAACGAGGCGCCCGTAACACTGAAAGCGGTGGGTGCTCCCGGTTATCCAATGAATACAACGGAAATGGGCGAATACTGGCTCATTACCGGTGAAACGCTCCTCACACTTACCGGTGCTGATGAATGCTGTAAAATAAAAACTATCTCTGTGCGGAATACCGGTAACAGGACCATTCATGTAAAAGCGGACTTCAAGGAGGACAAGACGAGCGGGTCGGCTGGTTCTTATCTGAGCCCGAACGAGCGCGCGCAAACAACTCCCTCGGGCGACCAGAAAAAGCTCACTATTACCATTTCCGAACGCATACGAGGTAAAAATAACCCGATTATGAAGGCGGACCTCAATTGCAGCATACTCGAATTACTTGCGGCAATTGGCGGCTATGACCGGGTAAATAACCGTTACACCTACAATACCAGCAGAGGCCCTGTGGCGTTTGGGATCAAGGACCTCGTTTTGGAGGAATTTACGCTGGAACCGTGCAAAGACAGTGAATTGAAGTGCTGGTCGGGCGTAAACGCTACGCTCTACCGAACATGGTACAACGGCGTGTGGGCTGCGTGGAAGGACTACACGGCACCGCTAACGTTGATCGGAGAAGGCATCCATTACCTTGAATATTATAGCGTGGATAATCTCGGCACCGCCGGAGACGTGCAAAATGAGACGTTCTTTGTAACTGACGAGCTGCTGGAACCGTTCTTTGTGACGCCCGCTAACGGCTCGCTCGTTTACGGGAATACCACACTATGGGCTGGTGAAGCGACTGGCCTAACGGTGAGCTTTGCGGCCTTCTGGTACTCGGCCGACGGCCTGAACTGGACGTATATCGGCATTGATGACGATGGCAGCGAGCCAACGGTCGGCGGCGAGCTCGTGAACGCTTCGGATTGGGGCGATGGCTGGCGTGTGCAATGGAACACCGCAGAGCTATCAGAGGGGTGGTACTTCATCACGGTGAACCTGTACGGACTGGCAGGAATAGGGACTGCGCAGCTACGCGCGTACGTGGATCCGACCCCGCCAGTAACGCGAATTGTAGCACCATTGGATGAAGCAGTGGTGAATGGTACCATCTACCTCAGTGCGGCTATCCAGGACGAGAACGTGAGTCGGGTGGTCTGGGCATACACCAACAAGACGCAGTATTACGAGAAGGGCGTTGAGGAGAAGATACAGTTCAATTATTGCAGAAACATCAGTGGTAAGAATTTGAGCGCGGTGTGCTGTGGTCCAACGGCGGCGGCAAGCTGCCTCCGTTATTGGTCAGAGCATGGGTATCCCAACCTGACGGGAAACGGAACTATCACGCAATCAGAGCTGGTTGACCGGTTGGCGCAGCTGATGAGGACCGATGAAAACGGCACCGCCACGTCGAATCTGAAGAAGGGGATTGAAGATTACCTCGCGGCGCGTGGGTACGGCTGTGCTAATCCGCACGGACTCGTGGTGGATATTGAAACAGACGCGAGCAAGCTGAATTTCACCCGGTATCGGAACGAGCTGGAGGCAGGTCGTGAGAACGTGCTCTGGTTGTATCGCTGGAACTACAACGCCAGCACCGGTACGTGGGGAAACGGGCACTGGATCGTAGGTAACTCGGTCAACAATACCCGGTGCGGGAACACGAGTCACGAAATGGACATCATGTGCCCGACGTTCGGCAACGTGAGCAATGTACGGATGTACGATAACGGCACGCTTTATCGCTTGGATGTTGGCGGATGGCGCTATCCCGCGTCGCTGGTGACGGTCTCGGAGAAGGGCTCGTTTGTGGATCCTGGCTGGGTGGAGATCGCGAACCTCAGCGATCCGGCGGGCGGCTGGTCAGCCTCATGGGACACGACCGCTGTTACGAATGGCTACTACTTCGTTCGGGTGCTGGTAGTGGACAGGATGGGATTTGAATGGATAGCTGTCTTTGTCCTCAAGGTGGAAAACGCGCCAGCAGCCGTGTTCGACACCGGCAGAGGGGCTTATCCCAGTATTGCGGGCACGCATACTGGTACATTAACGCTGAACCAAACGATCACGGTATCAAGCCTGTACACCTATTCGTGCGCGGGAACGAGTGGTCGCACGAAGTATCTTAAGCTCTGGAACAGCACCGGCTGGAACATAACAGCAACGCGGGACGTTAACACAGACGATTGGTACAATCTCTCATTAGGTGAGTCGGTCATACTTACGGGAAACAAAACCTACAACTACACCCTCTGCACAGGGTCATACCCGCAGATCATCCATGCCTACGAACACAACGCAACCAGCGGGGTGATCACTTGCACCTCCTTCGTGGACGTTAACGGCAAGCGGCATGAGGGTTGGATACCGGCGATAAGGTTGTATTGAGAAACGATTCAGGGACTGTATGTACCACTCCACGCGATTCGACATCCGCATGAGGTGTTCCCTCAGACCTGAAGTTGGGATGGATTCAAAATTTAACTGTTCCGGTAGGTGATCATGAATTCGCTGGTAATGGCACTTAAATGTACCCTAAGCAGGATTTTCAGGTGAGCTCGTTCTCGGTTTATGCTCGTCTTCTGGAGATTGAGAAACCAAAAGAGAAGCAAAGTTTAGTTATAGTTATCCCATATTTCATTCACGGTGGTGAAGGCCAATTGCAATGAGCATTTTCAAGGCATATGATATCAGGGGCGTTTATCCGACGGAGATCGATGAGCGGATGGCATTTCGGATCGGTGCGGCGTTTGGGACACTCTATCCGGGCACGATCGCGGTGGGCTGTGATACGCGGTTGAGCGGTCCGCAGTTGAAAGCGGAATTTATCGCGGGGCTCTGCTCTGCGGGCGTCGATGCGGTGGATCTCGGTATTGTGACCACGCCCGTTCTGGCCTTTGCGGTGCAGCATCTCGGCTGCGACGGCGGGGTGAACGTCACGGCATCGCACAACCCGAAGGAATACAATGGCTTCAAGCTCTTCGATGGTACTGCACTACCGATCAGCTATGAATCGGGCATCGAGCGAGTGCAGCGGATTGCGGAGCGCGGAAACTTCCGGCAGGGTCATGGCGTGGCTTCTGCGGTTGCGATCACCGAGCCTTATATCACGTTCATCAGCGGCCTGGTGAAGCTGAGCGCGCCGTTAGAGGTTGTTATTGACGGTTCAAACGGCGCGGCAGGCTTGTACGCACCCGAGGCGTGCAGACGGGTGGGTCTACGCGTCCACGAACTGAACTGCACACCGGACGGTACGTTCCCGGGGCACGAGCCTGATCCGTCGAAGCCCGCGAATGTGCTCGATGCCGAGCGGAGCGTGAGGGTGTGTGGTGCGGATCTTGGCTTTGTCTTCGATGGAGACGGTGATCGGGTAACCGTGATCGATGAGGCGGGTGTCGCAGTAGAATCGCGCCGGATCTTCTCGCTCCTGGCGCGGCATGTACTGGACGCGAATCCAGGAGCGAAGATTGTTCATGACGCGCTCATGTCGCAGATGGCGATCGAAACGATAGAGCGGTACGGCGGGCA
The DNA here is from genome assembly GCA_016928455.1 of Methanomicrobia archaeon. Taxonomy (GTDB): domain Archaea; phylum Halobacteriota; class Syntropharchaeia; order Alkanophagales; family Methanospirareceae; genus JACGMN01. Next base: position 13,868 of record JAFGKP010000110.1, on the reverse strand, counting down.
GGCTATTCCCTGCCGGGTCGGTCATACGTATATCGCGCAGAAGATGCGTGATGAGTCAGCGGCACTTGCAGGAGAGCTCTCTGGTCATTATTACTTCAAAGAAACCTTCTTTGCCGATGACGCGATCCGCGCGAGCCTCAAAGTGGCTGAGATCGTGGCGGCAGCGGGGCGTGGTATTGCGGAGCTTGTTCGCGAGTTCCCGGACTATCACACGGAAAACGTCCGGGTCACGGTGAAGGACTCTGAGAAGTTCGCGTTTGTTACGCGCTTGCAGGAGGAACTGGCGCGTGAGGGTTACGCACTGGACACGCTCGATGGCGTGAAAGTCCTGTTCGAGACGGGATGGGCACTTTTCCGCGCTTCGAATACCGAGCCGAAGATCTCGATCGCTTACGAGTCGAAGGATGCAGATGAATTTAATAGTATACGGGACTTTGTACAGTCTGTTATTGAGCGGGTGCCACAGGCGTAATGAAAGGTGTTATACTGGCCGCTGGCCGGGGCGAGCGCTTACGGCCACTCACGGATCATAAGCCGAAATCGCTGCTCCCTATCTGCAACAAGCCGCTGATCGAGTACCAACTCGAGCTCCTGCGTGCACATGGTGTTGATGAGATAGCGGTGGTAGTGGGCTATTTAAAGGAGCAGCTCGAGCTGCCCGATCTCACGTACTGCGAGGATCGAGCGATTTCGGGCACGGCAACAGCGCTCCAGGCCGCAGCTGATTTCATTGATGAGGACTTCATCCTGCTCTATGGTGACCTCTTCGTTGACAGCGCGAATTTCTCTGCGCTCGTGGAAGCCAGGAATGCGCTTGCCGTCGTTACGGTGCCGGATGTATCGCGGTATGGAGAAGTCACCTTTGACTGCGGGCGCTTAACCGGACTACAGGAGAAGACGGGCTCGGGCGCGGGATACATCAATGCCGGTATGTATCATCTCGAGCCCGAGATTATGGATGTTCTGGAGCAGATCGGGAAAAGCACACGCGGTGAATACGAGCTGACCGATGCGCTTATGGCGCTGAACGCGCGTGAGCCAGTGCGTATTGTGCCCCTGGAGGGTTACTGGAACGATATAGGATACCCGTGGGACTATCTCGACGCGAATCAGTACGTGCTCGCGAAGCTCGGATTTGTAGTTGGTGAGGGCACGGAGATCTGGGATTCGGCAACGATCCGGAAGCCTGCGGTCATCGGCAGCGGCAGTACGATCAAGAATTGCGTTATTGATAACTCGATCGTGGGGCAGAACTGTGTGGTTGGTGAGTTCTCGATCGTGAAACGGAGCGTTATACTGCCGCATTCAAATGCGCCACATTTGAACTACGTTGCGGATTCCGTGATCGCGGAGGGCTGCAATCTGGGTGCCGGGACCAAGATCGCGAATCTGCGGTTCGATGATCGTAATGTGAAAATGACTATTAAAGGCTCCCGGGTTGATTCAGGGCGGCGCAAATTGGGGGCGGTTTTCGGCTACAATGTCAAAACCGGGATCAACGTCTCGATCTATCCGGGCGTGAAGATCAGCAGCGGTAGCTGGATCGAGGCGGCGACACTGGTGCGGCAGGACGTCTGATTTTAGGCGAGTCCGCGCAGAGAAAGTTTTTTAGTGTTTGGGTAGTAAGGATTTCAGGGTAGCTTTTTTTTTGAAGGAGGACGTGCATGGAACAGGGGATACGTGACCGCATACCGGCAGATCTCGCGCTGGTGATCCTCTGGACGCTGGTCTGCATCCCGTTCGTGCTCATTCCGCCGCTTAACGAGACCCCTGTGCGTATACTCCTGGGGCTGCCGCTCGTGCTCTTCCTCCCGGGCTATGCGCTTATCGCGCTTCTGTTCCCGCGAAAGGACGATCTTGACGGTATTGAGCGTGTCGCACTCAGCTTCGGGCTCAGTATCGCCGTGGTCCCGCTGACGGGGTTGGCGCTGAATTACACGCCGTTTGGTATTCGTCTCTCGCCCGTGCTCTTCAGTCTCTCGGTGCTCACGGTTGGGCTCGCGCTGGGCGCGATTTTGAGACGTGCGCAATTACCTGTTGAGGCTCGTTTTGTTGTGGCGTTCGGTGCAGCTTTTAGGGCGCTCAGGGAGTCATTCGCTGCCAGTGAGACGCGACTCGACCGCATCTTAACGGTCATCCTGATCATCTCGATCGTTGTGGCCATCGGCATGGTGGTCTATGTGATCGTGACGCCGAAGCAGGGCGAGAAGTTCACGGAATTTTACATCCTCGGGCCCGGTGGCAAAGCCGCGGATTATCCAACGGCGTTACAGAAGGGCGAAGAAGGATTGGTGATCATTGGCGTGGTGAACCATGAATACGCAACCGTCGAGTATCGATTGGAAGTCCGGATGGGAAATGCCACGTTCACGAACGAGGTCTTTCCACTTAGCCATAACGAGACCCGGGAACGCCCGTTTACGTTCCGGCCGACGCAAGTGGGTGAGGATCAGAAGCTGGAATTCCTGCTGTATCGGGTGGGTCAGAATGAATCAGAACCCTACCGGTCGCTGCATCTCTGGGTTGATGTCACGAACGAGTCGGGTGGGTAGTGCACCGAGAAACTCACGAGCATCGGCGTTTCAGTAGCACGAGCAGATAAAAGCCGGTAATAACGGCCAGCAGCGTTCCGAATGCACCGATCGCGGGAATACGCGCGTTTGAAGGTTCAGACGGCTCAGGTTCGTCTGCGCTTACTATCGTGAAGCGGCCTGCCGCCACCGCATAATCGTTCAGTTCCGCTAACAAATTACCAGTGTTATCGACAAGCTCGCTTACATCCAGCCCCAGCGTGGTCTGTTCACCCGGGTTTCCAATCGCCTTCAGTTGTAGCTGAGCGAAGGTTACCTCGCCGGTGAGCCCTTCCACACCGGTCTGAAAGCCATTCATCCGTACAGTGCCGTTCTCGATGTTCGCCATAAACTCCGCAAAGTCGCTACTCTCTGCACTGAGCACAGTTACCACGTCAGGATCATAGGTGAGGGTGATGCGAGCAGAGCTGAGTCCTGGATGGCTCACGCCGCTGATCTGAATTGGTACAATGACCTCTTCGCCTTCTTCCGCTCTCACATCGTCAACGTGAACCGTAATACTGCCCGAGTCTACCGGTTCCGAGGGAAGAGGGGTCGCCGTCGGCGGTGCGGATGTCGTCGTAGATGTAGGAGAAGGCGAGCTTGAGGGTGTCGGCGTAGGGGAAGGCGTAGGAGTCGATCCACCGCTGCTGGATCCGCCACCACTGCTCCCGCCCGAGCCACCAGCTGAGCGGACCGTGAGGGTGCCGCTCAACGTGTCTGCTGATAGTGAATAGCCTCCATTATCCTTGAGTGTAACGATTTGCGGTGTCAACGAGGTGGTTCCAGCCGTTATTCCCTCGAGCGTAACGTCCCCTATCTTGATTGTGCCCGTGAGACCGTTCGCGTCCGTTTGGTAAACGACAATCGTTGTCCGCCCTCGGGCGTCTTCGACAGTGTAGACCTGCTTGTCAAAATCGCCGTTACTGAATCCGGTCACGCGCGCAATCGCAGAATCATACGAGAGCACAATGGTCGCACAGCTAACATCCGTTGCGGCGTTCTCGATTGATACGGATACGGTGGTGCGTCCGCCTTCAGTGATATCCGCATTCCCGACGGAGACGGTTGTTGCGGTCGCCGTCGTTAATATAAGCAGCAGCATGAGCAGCATGAGTAGCATGAAAACGGCAACCGAGCTGTTATGTAACGTTCTCAATCCTTCGTGTATGTGCATAGCGGTCATTCCTGCTGTAACTCCAACTATTTGAGATGCTCATAGCCTGGTACGCCAGTCGCGTGCCGCGCGAGGTAGACGCAATCGTAGGCATCGACAGTGCCATCGCCGCTCACCTCCGAGGGGCCGAACTTTGATGGATAGCCTAAAATGCCCGCGATTGAGTTCGCAATGTACTGGCTGTCCGCAGCGTCAATTACGCGGTCGGCATTTACATCGCCGTTCATACCGCGGTAAACGAACCCGTTGATGATGTCCGCATCGATCGTCTGATATTCAGTATCAGAAAGTGTCTCTACCTCGATCTCCAGATCGCTGTAGTCGCCGTAACTGCCGCTCGGGCTGATCGCGAGCAGCGCGAACGTCACGTCGCCGTTCAAACTCCCGTCAACCAGATACCACGCCATCTTCACCCAGCCGTCATGGGCGTATTGGCTGTTCTGGATGAAACTGCCTGATACCCCGTTATCAATAGCAGTCACAACGACGGCTGCGGGATCATAGGAGACTTTAATCGTAGCCGCGGCGAGCTCCTCGACGTCGTTGATCATAATCGGCGCGGTAACGTCCGTCTCTGAGAAGTACTCGCCAATAGTTACCGTCGTAGCTGCGCCTGATGCCACGATGGCAGAAAAAAAGAATAAAAGTGATACGATCAGAAGGGCGAGCCTGCTCATTATCGTCTTCCTAGCGTTACCATCAGGATAAGCGCCAATAACGCGACGTACGCGATTATCTCCAAAGATCATAGCTTGCTGGCACCCACATAACATCTTACACCTGATCATATAAGTTTTTCACTTCACGGAGTGGTTATAGAATACGATTAGTATCTCGTTTTCAGAACCGGTTAGTTAGAAAGGTTTCGAGCGAGCGAATCGCTAGCGGCGCCGATCGAATTCAGCACCGGCGTTTCAGCAAGACGAGCAGATAAAAGCCGGTGATAACGACCAGCAGCGTTCCGAATGCACCGATAGCGGGAATACGCGAGTTTGAGGGTTCAGACGGCTCGGGTCCGTCTGAGCTTACTACCGTGAAGCTGCCTGCCGCCACCACATAATCGTTCAGTTCCGCTAACAAATTACCATGTTTATCGACGAGCTCGCTTACATCCAGCCCCAGCGTGGTCTGTTCACCCGGGTTTCCGATCGCCTTCAGCTGTAGCTGCGCGAAAGTTACGTCACCGTTAAGCCCGTCCACACCGGTCTGAGAGCCGCTCATAAGCACGGTGCCGCTCTCGATGTCCGCCATAAACTCATCAAAGTCGCTGCTATCCGCACTGAGCACGTTCACCACGTCAGGATCATAGGTGAGGGTGATGCGAGCAGAGCTGAGACCCGTGCCCTCGATGTCTTCTAATCGGATCGTGGCGGTCATGACCTCGCCGCTCGTTGCGGTAAGGTCCTCGATACGCACAGTAATGACGCGCGGCGTGGGAGCTGGTGAGGGCGGCGGAGAGGGCGAGGCACTCGGTGCGGGTGTGACGGTTGGAGAAGGTGAAGGTGAAGGTGAAGGTGAGGGCGTGGGTGTGGTATCCGGCGTACCGCCCCCATTACCATTAGATGCAGGAGTGGGAGTAGGTGTCGGTGACGGAGTGGGAGTGGGAGTAGGTGAGGGAGTAGGAGTTGGTGTGGGTGTGGGTAACGGAGTTGGTGTCGGTGTTACACCAAGATAAACCGTCTTTTGTATACCACCCGCGCTAATCACGAATTCGCTTTCCGGAACACCTCCGGTATCTATCTGAAGTGAGAAATCTCCGTTTGCATTTGCCGCAACTTGTAATTCAGACTTCGTATTCAAGTTCACCACGGATGCGCCGTCGAGTGCATCACCATATACCTCAACGTCTTTTTTCCCGGTCACATCGAGCTCAATCCCATTCATCGTTATTGGTATCGAGATAGAAATGGTGGCACGGCCATCAACTGCGGTCTTAGGGCCATCGAGGGGGTAGTCGAACGGTGGCAGTAAGCCGTACAGCCACAAGGATATTCTGATATTCTTTATACCCTCTGCAGTTACCGTGAATCGCTTCTTACCCTCAGGGAAGTAAATATCCTCGAACTTACGGGCATACTCACCACCCGAAACCGGCAATGAGATCTCAAATGAAGAACTCAGCCATATTTCTTCCCCCGGTGCTGCCTTTCCTGAAATGGTTATAGTGTCCCCTAGCTCAGCGACTACAGGGGTTACCGTCAGGTCCGTCACGCTCGCACTGGCGCTCGATATAGCCAGGAAGCTCACGAGTATTACTAAAAACGCGAAGCACGTGGTAAAATCTTTGCATCCTCCGCTCATATCAACCACCACTAACTACTCGTTATTGCCCCTGCCAAATAACTTAATTGCAGGTATCCAGTCATAATAAACCTTACCATTTGCATCTTCAAATGAGGTACAGGTTATGACGCCACCGGTCGCGTTGAAAGACTGGTTATGGATGATCTGCGGATACGATCCGGTGTGAATCGTATAATGATACGGTTCGTTGGCGTAGAGCGTGAACGAGCGGTTGAAGGTGAGGTTGTGCCAGTCACCCACGTAACCATCCCAGTACGCTTCTGCAATGACGGTACCATTCGGGTAGGAGAGAGCAGCATATTCACTATGGCCTCCGGTACCCGGGCAGGGATAGGTATAGAGCGTAGAGACGTTGAGCGTCATGGTTGGCGTTATCGAGCCATTATGGACACCTGAGTTGCTCGGGTACGTGCCCGCGCGGGTATCAAGTGTTGGCGGTGGTGGAGCGATCACCGGAACGGTCTGCGTTAATCCATCTGCTGAGAATATATACTCACCCACCGGGACACCAGTGGTGGGGAGGTTGAGCTCGAAATAGCCCTCAGAATCAGCCATAACAGCTATCGACATAGTGAAATCCAGGTTCACGGAGGTGGCTCCGTCTAATGCTTCTCCGTAAACCATAAACGTCTGTTTTCCAGAGATGTCCGTAATGTTTCCAAGTCCAGGTATGGCTATTCCCGGTGGAAATGACACAGAAAGTGTAGCAATGCCATTGGTAGCATTCAAGGGCGAAAACTCAAACCACCGGTATATAAAGTAGAATGCCACTCTGATATTCTTTATATTGCTCACTGTTATAGTGAACGATTTTTTACCCGTGGGGAAATATACATCTTTAAATTCACGGGTATAATTACCATCAACAACGGGAATAACGAGCTCAAACGACGAGTTTAACCATACCTCTTCATCCGGAGCTGCTACACCGGATATTGAAAGCTGCTCGCCCTGCACAATCACCGCGGGACTTACATTCAATGCAGTTACTTCCGCGTTGATACCGGTGATCGGGACGGAAACAAAAGCTAAAAACGTCAGAATAAGTAGTATCGCCCTTATTCGTACAGGCATTTCCGTATAAAAAGTAAATAATGTGAGGAGGATTTAACGCTACCGCTTCCTCCTCAACGTTGCTAATCCGAGCACCACGCTCATAATACCGACCAGAGCGGTTAATCCAAAGTTGTTGTAGACGGGAACTTCTGGAGGGGTTGTACAGTTCACGCTATCATTCAAGCCAACCAGGTCTCCCTCTGCAGTCGCAAAGAAGATAGCTGTCGACCCTGGTTCAGGACAAATGACCTTTAAATAGTACGTATCAGTGATGTTCCATATACAACAACCGGGTACCGAGACATTAGCGTAGCCATCTTCTGTAGCTGTCGGCCAGCGCACTTCGAAGTACGGAGACCCGCCCCAGGGCGAATCGATGGTGAAGGTTCCTCCCGGTGCATACGTTATGCCTTGCGTGTTGCATAACGTTATACCATTGATCGTAGCGCAGACATCAACCAGTGCTGCAGGATTGCCAGCATTTGCCGTAAGGCTAACATTCCCGACAATTGCGGTACCATTACATTCACCATCAAATTCAGTGCGTACAACTTCTACTCCGCCAGCAGTGGGTGTTTCTATAGAATATCCCGCGGGTATCGTGGTGTTCTGCCATTCCCAACACGTGCTACTCACTACTTTTACGGTATAGGTTTGCAACTCACCTGAGATGCAGATTCCTGGTGTGATAGTGAATTCGGTAATGGCAGCATTGGCAAGTGGCGTTAGTCCGATCATCAACACCATCGCTACAAGCGCTATTTTCAGTAGCCCCGTTACGTTCTCACGTCCTTTCTTCATAACCATGGTTTAGAGCACCCCCATCACGGTAACGGCGACGATCATCACGAAACAGAACAGCAGCGGATAGATCGCCGCACTGAGGTTCCGTGCGAGCAGATTCGCCGTGACACAAGCACCACCTTCTGCCACGCCGCCGTTTCGCGATGCCGCGCTTTCCTCGCCATAAGCACTGAGCAACTCCTTCGCGATGAGCAGCACAATGAGGATACAGACGCCGAGTGCGCCAAAGATCGTGGCGTGCGATAAGCCAGCAGCTGCCGCGGCCGTCGTCGTCGTAGTGGTCGTTGTGGTCGTAGTCGTGGTTGTTATTGAGCTTAGCATCTTCTCACCAAGCAATGATATTGTGGAGGGTATATAAAAGCTTTTCGGTGGATTTTGCTATTCTCACAAAATTGCTCGCCCTGAACAAGTACCGCCGGTAACGCTTCATAAGCGTCCAATGTGAAAATGAACTTGTCACATCCGGGTTTGACGTGCGAGCTGACGAACACGTGCTTACCTAATCTTGAGAGCTATCCGTTCCGCTGTGCGGAAGCGGGCGGGCGCGGCGGTAATGCGCGCGGAAGAAGAAACCTTTACTTCTCTGTCCGCGCTAGGGTATAACCAGATGTCAGACTCGAAGCTTCTCTATGATGTGCCCCTGCGGATCACTGGATCGTTCTTCAGCCGCCGCGCCATTATTACGTTCCTGTACATCCTGCTCATTACAGCAGCTGAGCTCGTCACGGCGTATGCAGCCAGGCACGGTGCCGTCTTTGCGAAGTATGGCATCGCCTTCCATGCGATCATCCTCTTCGCCTTGCTCGTTCATTCTGCACGCATCTTAAATACAGATCCCCAGACCGCGAAGTTGTTGCTGGCGCTCATCGTAGCACCGCTGATTCGAATTCTCAGCCTTTCGATGCCCGTTGCGGAGTTCAGCTATATCGCGTGGTTTTCCATCATCAGCATCCCGGTTTACATCACGATATTCGCGTGCCTGTACCTCCAGCATATACCACCGGAAGCTATAGGACTCGCACTCCCGAGTAGAAAGCATCTGCCGCTTGAATTTGCTATGATCGTGATCGCGGTGCCGGTAGGCCTCATGGAATATCTCATCTTGAAACCCGGGATGTTGGTGGAGCCGCGTCTTACCGCGTTAGTGGTGCCCGTGCTCGTTATGGTGGTGTGCACGGGATTTCTGGAAGAATTAGCGTTTCGCGGATTGATGCAGTACCATGCAGTGCGAACGCTGGGCTTTACCGGTATTGTGCTCATCTCCGTGCTCTTCGGGCTGCTGCACGTCGGCAACCTTACCATTCTTGACGTTCTGCTTGCCGGCGGCATTGGCTTTATTTTCGCGCTCGTGGTGCGGAAAACCGGTTCACTGTATGGCGTGAGTATAGCACACGGTATTATCAATTCGACCCTGTTTCTGTTCGCACCGCTGTATTTGTAGTTCATCACGGCGGTATCGGTGCTTGCAGTGTCCGCGTTATGACTGCGATCAGCTATAGCGCGCTATACAGGACGCTATACAGGATCATACATCGCAGATCAGGTGCGCGACATTCTGCCCCGTACGGCGCGCAGCTCAGGATAGAAGATAACAAGCAGGGGTGCGAGGAAGAGCAGGATGAGCATGAGCTTATTTAAGCGGGAACCCGATGCGAGCGAGAAAAAGAGGACTTGCTCCGGACGCTGCACCTCGAACATACAGGGGATCGTCTCGCTCATGAATTCCCGAGATATGTTGAGGATCCCGTCATACGAGCCGTCAGTAGGTGCAAGTGCCTCGACCCGCACCATAGAAATGGCATCAGAGCTCAGTGGTGGCTCCTTCACGTAAAAGTAGAGCACAACCCGCCGTTCCGTGACCCTGCTGGTATCGGCCGCTTGCTTTACCACCACGAGCTTCTTCACCGGCAGGACCGTCTCGTTATGTCGCTCGACCGCAGAGAACCACGGGTCTTCTACCCAGCTCGCATTCTGTACCGTTACTATTTCATGGCCCTCGTCCTCGATAGTAAAGCCTAACGCGGGATAGCAGACAATGGGCGGGTGAAAGCTCGTGCGGTTATACGACTGCATAACGAGGAGGAAGATAGGCTGGTACAGTTTCGGGTGTGAGTACGCGCGCATGAGCATCACATCGGCACCGAGCTGCTCCTGTAGCCCTGTGGTATCGTAATCATAGCCCGACCACTCACCGATCTGTTTGGGGAACGCCTGCAGGTGCTGGGTATTCCCCAGATCCATCTTCGTACGCACCGGCAGTTCATTTCCGGTGGCATATGAAAGCTCCGTGCCGATCATCGTGACCCGCTTGGCGAGTATCGTAGAGGGTGTAGAGAAGAGCATGATAATGACGAACGCAAGCATCAGGAGCCCAATAATCTTCGCATAGTCAGCGAAGAAGTCTCCAATCGTCTCGCTTTCTTTTCCGGATACCATGGCTCGGGATACTTACGGGCAGGTAGTATTAGATTAAACGCGAACCTTACAGCCCGTGAGTATACTGAGTGCAATCAGGCATATAAAGGCGATAATGAAGAGTAGCGGGCTGAAGAGCGTATGGTAAAACCCGGTTGCCGTCTCCGCGCCGTAGCGGTACGCGATGAGGAGCAGCGCAGTAACGCGCGTGATATTCGCGAAGATCGCAATGGGCACGGCACTGCAGAGCAGTGCGAGCTTACGGTACCAGGGGCACTGGAGCAGGTAGATGAAGAGTGCGGCAAGCGCGAGCAGTGCGATGAGCGAGTTCATGCCGCTGCAGGGCAGCCCGATGGTGAAGGCCGCGTCCGCGAGATGTATTTCCGCGCCGACCCGTGCGACCGGGATACCGAGCAGCCCGAGCAGCGCCGTGGGGTAGCGTGCAGAGAGCGCCTGGAGCTGGTAGCCCAGCAGATCCAGGAACTCGGACGGCAATGGAATAGCGAATATGAGGTACGCGATAGGAAAGAGCAGCGCACGCATCACCGGTTTCCCGTAAAAGAAGAGGATCAAGCCGCTGAGCGTGAAGAGGAACGAGAGGGCCATGAGGAAGGGGAAGATAGTGATGAATCCGATCGCGTAGATGAGCAGGCCAGCGGCAAAGACAATAAGCCCTTTCTGGTATGGTGTGGGATCGCGATCCTCGGACGGCTCAAAGGCGCGGAGCGCGTGCCAGGCGAAGAAGCCAGAAACGAGGAGAACGAGGAACCCGTGCGAGTAATACGGGTCGTGGAGCCAGGCGCTGGCAAGCCAGGAGAAGATACGGTAATACAGGATCGCGAGGATGAGCAGGATAAGCATCGGGACCTTTGGGATCTTCATCGGGTACCTCTGTTGCGGTTTAAAGACGTACCTACGTTATTCCATAAAGATATAAGCCTTAATGCAAGCTTTCTGATCACGGTGCCTTGCTCTCTATTCTTATATATGTTACCCCTGGCTGAGCGTTTTGAGTACTTGAGCATGCAACAGATCGCTAAGATCACGGCACACACGATACCAAATCGCACTTAAATCGCCGCAATTTCAGCTTCTAATCGGTCCGTACTGCGCTAGGAACTTCAATTTCATTACAGACGTGTGAAGGTGAGGACGTTGGGTGCACCCTATACCGCTGCTTATACCTGCTCAAGATATCGTACAATGTACCGTGCAAATTCATCGAAATCCAATAGATTTGAGTGCAAGATCTCGCAAAGCATCTCCAGATCCACCTCTGCGTACATATGCACGAGGATAGTTCTGAACTTCGCAGCCTCGCTGAATCGCGCTGCAAACTCTTCGGGTAAAATGCCCGCCTCGCCGAGTATTTCCAGTACCTCTCTGTATGTTTCCGGTTTTCGTAAGCCACGTGCTGCTATAAGGTACTCGCCAATATCCAACGAAGATTCTATCGCAAGCTGTAAGTTTCGCTCGATCGCCGAGCGCAGTTCATAGTCCTCTTCCAATCGTTCCGTGGGTATTGATCGATATGATTTCAAGAACTCAACATACTTCTGCATGTTCCTGAGCTTTCGGGCTATCTTCTCTCGGTCGTCCATCCATATGTTCTCCTATCTAACTAAACGCCACCGTCCGCAACCCGTTTCAAGTACGACATGGTCCATCTCGTCTCGTAATACCGCCGATCGAGGTACCTCGAGAGTATACCAAGCTCAAACGCGATCTTCTCACTCCTATCCCGGACAAGCAGCGGATAATTCGCCTTGATGATCTCATACGTGAGTGCGAGCGGTGCGTCGTTCATGATCACCAGGTCGATTTTATCAGTCCTCAGAATTGCTGTCAACTTGTCCAGCAATTTCAGGTGGAGCTTAAACCGCTCGTGCTTCCTCAGCGAGTCCTCGAGAAGAACACCCAGATCACTATCGCTCAACGGGCCTGCTCGACCTGCCACGAGCGAGCCAAAACGATAGGCGAGCTTGACCTGCTCCTGACTCAAAAAATACTCCACGAGCTTCTTATCCTGAGCAGTTAGCTCCGCGTCCATCGTTCTTCCCCAAAGCTATGTTCATTAATTCCCGTATTTATCGAGCATTACTATCCTATTATGGTATTAAAGGAGCCTTACTTCTAAATAACTTTCGTTATAAACTAAACCAGGACACCGCCAGATCTTCCTGATCTCCGCCATCACACTCATTTTAACCATCAGCTCATGCGGTACAACGCTTCGTTCATTCATGATACTACCTACCGTCATCACCAGGTCTGCCTCCGCGAACTGGTCTGAAAGTACGGGGCGACATACTCTTCGATATCCTACTCGAAACCGGCGAATTGATCTCGGTCATCGTGCGTGATACCTGAACAGCGCTTCAACACCTATACCTCACCCTTTTTGCTCACGGTGAAGGAAGAAGGTGTAGTGACGTGAGCGAGATCAACGACCTTGTGACCAAAGCCGAGACTTGTGAGAACAAGCAGAAAAAATATTTACAACCCTCGTTTTTATTACCTGTTTCCTTCGAGTTCCTTGGCAGTTTTTAATACTGCAGCAATGAGTTCGTCATATGGATAGTACCCAACCTCGATGATACTCCACATACAGTCCTGTACGCTGGTGATGATTCCCTTATTTTTTGCTGCTATAAATAGTCCAAGGGTTCCCTTGATTTGAAGCCCAAGTTTTTATGCCACTCTTCTGCCTATCAAGTCATCAATCAATAGGGGTTTATTCTCATAAAGCGCCAAGGCGATTGCTTCTGCTTCGCCGTGAGCAACTGAAAGCATAAGAACCTTTATCAGTTCCTTATTCCGAACATTCGCAAATTTAATCCAGGGATTAGCGTTAAACATGATAACGCCTTCTGTCTTCGCTTTTAATTCTCCTTCCACTGCGCGAGGCACGAGAATTTTTTCGTGTAGTTCTTTAAGGATGTAGAGTAACTGGGCTTTAGCCAAAACAGCTAAAGGACCGGTGTTAGACACGATCATAATCTGCCCAGTTCCTCTTGCAGCTCTTCCGGTGTGATATTGGTATAACTGATCTTTCGTTTACCCAATTCATAAGAAAGGTTCTTCTCCCATTTTAGGATGAAGAGAATGTATCAAAAGGGCTATTTATGTCCTCTTTAACTAAAAAAGGACTCGTCGGAAGTTCTCTTCTCTGATTACTTTCTATCCTTTTCAATCCTAAATGATTGACTAGTCAGACTTATATGGCGGTTAGGTGAATAGTTGAATATACCTGAGAAGGGTTGGGCCATTTTAACCGTTCGGGAAGGAACCACTAGGAGGATTAAGGAGCAAGCTCATTCGAAGGGCTTCACGGTGGATGAATTCATAAACCATCTGATGACCCCCGCTGGAAAAGCCGGGTGGAGTATCTGTAACCTATGCGGAGCGAAGGTTAAATCGCAAAACTTGCACGAACACATGGCTAAAGTACATCCGGATAGTTTGCACGGTTGACTAGTCAAAGGGGAGGGAGGATTTGAACTAGATACCAGGACACTCTTCACCGCACGAAGAGCTTTGCT